>NZ_JANGBZ010000008.1:0-99041 GCF_024462915.1 Clostridium sp. DFI.5.61 | reverse complement strand
CCGCGGGGGGCGGGGGTGGCCCCGCCCGCCGCGGGGCCTTTGGCCTCAACAGCGCCCGCTGGGGGCGGTCTCCTATTTCTTGATCTCCTCCCAGTAGCGCCGGGCGGCCTGCTCTGTCTTGTTGTCCCCGTACTGATAATATTTTCTGTCTTTCAGCTCATTGGGCAGGTACTGCTGCCGCACCCAGTGGCCCGGGAAGTTATGGGGGTAGAGGTAGCCCTGCTCCCGCTCCATCCCCGCCGAGTCGGCATGGACATTCTGGAGCTCCCGTGGGATGTCCCCCGCCAGTCCTGCCTTCACGTCGGCCATAGCCGCGTCAATGGCCATGCAGGCCGTGTTGGACTTGGGAGCGGTTGCCAGAAGGATGGCCGCCTGGGCCAGCGGCAGCCTTGCCTCAGGCAGCCCCAGCTGAAGGGCGCTGTCCACGCAGGCCTTTACGATGGGCACCGCCTGGGGATAGGCCAGGCCGATGTCCTCACTGGCAGAGCAGAGGATGCGGCGGATGGCCGTGATCAGGTCCCCCGCCTCCAGCAGCCGGGCCAGATAATGGACCGCCGCATCCGGGTCTGAACCTCGCATAGATTTCATCAGGGCGGAGGCAATATCAAAGTGATTGTCCCCCTCCCGATCATACCGCATAGCGGACTTCTGGGCCGCCGTCTGGGCGTCCGACAAAGTGACAAGGAATTTTCCTTGCTCCCTTTTCGCCGCCGAGGCCAGCAGCTCCAGGGCGTTCATGGCCTTTCGGATGTCACCGCCGCAGGAGGCAGCAATGTGCTCCCGCACCCCCTCCTCCAGCACCAATCCGCCCCCCAGGCGCCCCTCCAGGATGGACACCCCTCGGTCGATGGCGGGCAGGGCGTCCTCCGCGGTGATGGGCTTGAACTCGAACACGGTGGACCGGGAGAGCACTGCCCCGAACACGTAGAAAAAGGGGTTCTCCGTGGTGGAGGCAATGAGGGTGATTTTGCCGTTCTCCATGAACTCCAGCAGGGACTGCTGCTGCTTCTTGTTGAAATACTGGATCTCATCCAGGTAAAGGAGAACTCCTTCCGGGGCCATCAGGGTCCCGATGTCTGCGATGATCTCTTTGATGTCACTGATGGACGCGGTAGTGGCGTTCAGCCGGTGCAGGGGCCGGTTGGTCCGCCGGGCGATGATGTTGGCCACCGTGGTCTTTCCGGTACCCGAGGGACCGTAAAAGATCAGGTTGGGGATGTCACCCCCCTCGATGATCCGGCGGAGCAGGCCCTCCCTGCCTAAAATATGCTTCTGCCCCACCACTTCATCCAGGGTCTGGGGCCGTATCTCATCTGCCAATGGCCGGTAAGCCATTCCAACACTCCCTTTCCCTCCAGGGGCGCCCGCCCCTGGACCCGCCGCTCACAGCAGCTCCTTTTCCATGCACAGGGTGTCCTTGTTGTCCGCAAAGATGGTGAGAGTCTCGATCTCCCGGTATCCCATTTTTCTGTAAAGGGATATCGCTTCCGGAATATCCCGGCCTATCTCCATCACCATGCGGCCAAAGCCCTGAAACAGGGCCTGGAGCTCCAACACCTCCACCACCTGCCTGGCACACCCCCGGCGGCGGTGTTCTGGACGGACATAGACCCGATTCAGTTCCGCTGTGCCCTCCTCCATCGCCCGGAAGGCGCCGCAGGCCACCACCTGCCCGTCCCGCAGGAGCAGGCAGGCCTGCCGGATGTCATCCAGGCCGTGGCAGCTCCGGCACTTCAGGGCCGCTGCCCCAAACCGCTCCCCATACTCCCGGTCCATCGCCCGGACCAGCTCCCGGAAGCGCGGGTCCCCGCCGTGGGTCAGCCGGGCCTCTGATCCTTTTCCGCTCATTTCTTGTCCTCCCGTTTATGCTACGCCGGCCAGCCGGCACATGCCCGCTTTGGTCCAATGGTTTACCAGGGCGATCACCCGCCCAACCCCCACCATGGCCAGCAGAGTGCCCAGGCCGATCCCCACGATCCGCCCGGTCAGCAGCAGGCCCAGGCACACCGTTGCTGCCACGCAGCCCAAATCAAACACGTTCTTGGCAAAGCCCTGATCCCAGCCCATCCTCTGGGCCACCGCCTGGACGATGCCGTCCCCCGGGTTGGGGACCAGCCGCATGTTGACGGTGAGGGCCACCCCCACCCCCGTCAGCACGATGGCCAGGGCCAGCACCGCCAGATTTTCCGGCAGGCTGTGGGCCGCCGCCTGATAGGGGATGCAGGCGCTGCACAGATTCAGCAGCCGGCTGAACACCAGGCTCAGGGGAAATTGCAGCAGTGTGGCCAGCCGCTCCCGCCGCTCCCGGAGAAACAGCTGCACCACCACAAAGATCCCGTAGAGCACAAAGGTCATGTCGCCGAAATTCAGCTCAAAGATCTGGGACACACAGTAGGCCACTGAGATGATGGGAGATACCCCCAGCCCCGTCTTTGTGTTCAGGGTGATCCCCGCCGCCAGGACCACCATCCCCAGAATATAAAAGATCCAGCGATTCACTTTTTCCACTGGTCCGCTTCTCCCCTCATTCGGTCTCTCCACTCATGTGCGGCGGAACCCCTGAAAGCGGGTGCCCTGGAAGGTCAGCCGCCCCCGGTCCCCCTCCACCAGAAGGCCGTACTCCATGTCGGGCACTTCCAGCTCCATCCGGTCCCCGCTCTCCACCTGAAAAGTGGCGTAGTAATAGGTCCGGCTGGAGGCATGTCTCCTGCTGTGCTCAGTCCCCCCGTGGCGGTAGGTGCGCACGTCCATGCGCTTGGCCGCCACCTCCGCCTCCACTGTCAGCACCGGGGCGTCGTTGTTCCGCTTCCACTGGGCGGCCCCACGGACCGCTTGGACTGCAATGCCCGCCAGGATCAGCACGAAGACAACCCCGATAAAAATGGGGACAATGGTGAACATGGCGTTGGCCATGCCGAATCCGCCGTATCCAATCATGCTGGCTCTCTCCCTTCTGTCCCCCGGGCTGTCTGCCCGCTCTTTGCGAAGTGGTCACACCAGGGCCGCAGGACGCAACTCTGGCACTGGGGACGGCGTGCGATGCACACAGCACGCCCGTGGAGGACCAGCCGGTGGCAGAAGTCGTTGGACTCCTCCGGCGGCAGGATGGCCCGCAGCTGCTGCTCCACCTTTCCCGGGTCCTTGGTGCCGTCGGTCAGGCCCAGAAGGCCGGAAATGCGGATGCAGTGAGTATCCGCCACCACCACCCCCGGGGTGTGGTACACGTCCCCCAGGATCAGGTTGGCCGTCTTCCGGCCCACCCCGGGCAGCTTCAGCAGCTCCTCCATGGTGTCCGGCACCCGCCCTCCGTAGTCCCGCAGAAGCATCTGGGAGGCCAGCACGATGTCCTTCGCCTTGGCCCGGAAAAAGCCGGTGGAGTGGATGTACCTCTCCACCTCCGCGATGTCCGCCTCCGCCAGCGCCTCCAGGGTAGGGAAGCGGGCATAGAGGGCCGGTGTCACCTTGTTCACCCGCTCATCGGTGCACTGAGCCGCCAGACGCACCGAGAACAGCAGCTCATAGTCCTTTCTGTAATCCAGAGAGCAGACCCCATCCGGGTAGAGCTCCTTCAGCCCATTGACAATGCTCCAGATCTCTTCTATGGTTTTCATCCTGTCTCACACCTTTCGGACCGCTCCGCCCTTTAGGCGAGGCCTGTCCTGTCATATCCGGGGCCTGCGCCCCTCACTCCCGCTCCCAGTCAGAGGGGCCAAAGGTCAGGACGGCCTCTCCCCTGCTGGTCTTTACATCGGGGCTTCTTCCCCCATATCTTACACCAGCACCCCGGTCCTTGTAAAGCAAGCTCTCCCTTTCTTCCCTATTTTCATTGTAATTTCCGCCCCATCTGCTATAATAGGGAAGACGGCCCCGGCCCCGCCGGGCATCAACTGACAAAGGAGTGTTCCCATTGGTCCAGGAAGCCATGGATTTCATCACCGCCGCCGACCCCGAGGTCGGCAGGGCAATTCAGGCGGAATATGACCGCCAGCAGCAGAACATCGAACTCATCGCCTCGGAGAACGTGGTCAGCTCCGCCGTTCTGGCCGCTGCCGGTACGGTGCTCACCAACAAATACGCGGAGGGCTACCCCGGAAAACGGTATTACGGCGGCTGCCAGTGCGTAGATGTAGTGGAGGACATCGCCATCCAGCGGGCCAGGCAGCTCTTCGGCGCCGGCTTTGCCAATGTACAGCCCCATTCCGGCGCACAGGCAAACTACGCTGTCTACCAAGCCCTCTGCCAGTATGGCGACACCGTCTTGGGCATGAGCCTGGACAATGGCGGCCACCTGACCCACGGCTCCCCCGTCAACTTCTCCGGGAAGCAGTACAAAATGGTGGCCTACGGCGTAGACCCCGTAACCCACCGCATCGACTATGACCAGGTTCGAGATCTGGCCAGACGTCACCGCCCCAAAATGATCATCGCCGGTGCCTCCGCTTATCCCCGTATCATTGACTTCCAGTGCTTCGCGGAGATCGCCCACGAGGTGGGGGCCTACCTGTTCGTGGACATGGCTCACATCGCCGGCCTGGTGGCCGCCGGGCTCCATCCATCCCCTATCCCCTACGCTGACGTGGTCTCCACCACCACCCACAAGACCCTCCGCGGACCCAGGGGCGGCATGTTGCTGTGCAACGATCCGGAGATCGCCAAAAAGCTGAACTCCGCCATCTTCCCCGGCTCCCAGGGCGGCCCCCTGGAGCACATCATCGCCGCCAAGGCGGTGGCGCTGGGCGAAGCACTCCGGCCGGAATTTAAGGCCTATCAGCAGCAGATCGTCAAAAACGCTGCCGTCCTGGCAGAGTCCATTATGGAGGGCGGCCTGGACCTGGTCTCCGGCGGCACGGACAACCACCTGATGCTGGTAGACCTGCGCCCTGCCCATCTCACCGGCAAGGAGATGGAGCACCGTCTGGATGAGGTATATATCACTGTCAATAAAAACGCCATCCCCAACGACCCGGAAAAGCCCTTCGTCACCTCCGGCATCCGGGTGGGCACCCCCGCCGTTACCTCCCGCGGCTTCCGGGAGGAAGAGATGCGGACCGTGGGCCGGCTGATCTGTCAGGCCGCCCAGGCCGATTTTGAGGACAAGATCGACAGCCTGCGGGCCCAAGTCAAGGAGCTGACCGGGAAATATCCGCTCTATCAGGGGCAGTAAGGCCGGACATACAGCGGTCTATCAGAAAACAGTACCGCGGCGGAAAAGGCCGCCGCGGTACTGCTCTTTCTTTATCGGTCCTCCGCCAGCACCTTGCCGCCGTCCTGCGGCGCCAGATCCCGGGGCCCGGCGATGGGCCGAAACTTCGGCTCCTGCTCCAGGTGCAGTTTGGTCCCCACGCAGCGGTTGATGGGCGTCCCCAAATCATGGAACTTCTCCTCATAATCCGTCATAATCCCGCAGACCCCGTTCCCATGCAGGTCCCGGGTCACCTCAGACAGCTCATAGCCCGCTTTGGGGAATTGGAACAGGGAGTACTCAAACAGCTCCCGGTTGTCCGTCTTGAAGTGGATCTGTCCCCCGTCCCGCAGGACCCCCCGGTACAGCACCAAGAAGTTCTCGTGGGTGAGCCGCCGCCGGGCGTGCTTGTTGGAGGGCCATGGGTCGCAGAAATTGATGTAGATCCGGTCGGCCTCCCCCGGAGAAAAATAGTCCCGCAGGCGAGCCGCATCCCCGTCCACAAAAAAGACATTGGACAGCCCTTTCTCCACCACCCGCTCCATCGCCACGATCATGGCATCCGGCACCCGCTCCACCGCCACGAACAGGACATCCGGCTCCAGCCCTGCGGTCTCTGCGGTAAAGCGTCCCTTCCCGCATCCCAGCTCTACCCGCAGTTCCCGCGCCTGGGGCATCAGGTCCCGCCAGTGTCCCCGCAGCTCCACCGGATCTGGGATCATCCGGTCCCGGCATCGGTCCATCCGTGGGATCAGATTGGGCTTTTTTCTCATTCTCACAGCTCAGTCACCTCATGTCGGAAGTCGTCCCCTATCTTAACATAAGAAAAGAATACTTGCAATCTTTTCTCGTTTATATTATACTATGAAACAGAAGCAGTCTTTATCTGCAGAGCACCGACTCCATACAGGAAAATCAAATTATCCGGGTGTAGCGCAGTTGGTAGCGCGCTTGCTTTGGGAGCAAGATGCCGGGAGTTCGAGTCTCCCCACTCGGACCAAAAACCGCCTCAAAACATCGGTTTTGAGGCGGTTTTTATAACTTTTTCGACAATAATTTGTTTGGCGTTTTGCATAAATAAAGCCTCAAATGTGGTCAAATCATTTTTGCGGATTTGTTCTGAATTTCCTTCATAAATGGAGTTTCTGGCTGTCCTCCACCATTATTCATTCAGAAAAGAGAAAAAGCAAACTGCACATTCTTTCAACATGTGGTCAAAGATAGAAATTTAGTAACTCTTATCGTAGCATTAGAAAAGATTGTGGTTATAAAGTTCCTTGTTGTCTTCATGCTACTAAGAGACACGATATGACACCCCGGAATCGTCATCCTACTTTCAAAAATTAAGCCGATTCCTGGGAAATTTTTTCCCACAAATTAAAGTATTCAAAGAAACTTTCTGTAATTAACTGTAGAGCTGCTTCTTTTTTTCTACATTCCTTACCTTGAAGTTTGTCCTTTGCAACACTGTTTTTGAGTTCATCTCTTTTTCGTTTGAGTTTGTCCAAATTATGTATAATTTCGTGACGTTTTAAGTACAATTGAAGCGTCTTTCTCATATATTTGCCAAGTGGTGTGATTCCAGATATTGATCCGTCTGGAAGCCGTATGAGATGTTTATCATATTCTTCAGTACATGGATCAATAAAGCCTTCAGAATCTACAACATTTATTTTAGAATTATCACTTGGCCATATATCCCATTTTGCCCGGTTACACCATGGACAAGCATAAAGTAAGTTGTCATAATCATAACGTAATTCAGGGAATTTTTCTTTGGGTGCAAAATGCTCGACATGATATGCGCGGTATCCGCCACCATATTCATCTAAATCATCACAGTAGGCGCAACGATGCCCAAAATCTGCTGAGAGGTGCTTCTTATTTGTCCTATTTGTACGAAACACCTCTCCATGATAACTTCTAATTGGCCGTTTCTCTCTAAGCATAGTATCATTCGCTTTCTATTATTTGATCAATTTTGGAAATTAGTTCATTTATCTTTTCGGCTACAAACCCTTGCTTAATGGGGACTGAAATAGCCGCACGGCCATCAATGCTTCGTTCAATTTTGGAGTCCAATTCAAGAATACGTTCGTCAACAGTTGCCGACTCACCCGCACGAGGCAACAACGATTCCAGCTCTTCTTTCCAATTCTCCATCTCCGCTCGATGCTTTTTGATTTGCTCAATCAACTTTGAATTAAGTTCGACTCTTTCTTCATTTTCCGCAATATAGCGCGCAAAATCGAACACAAGATATGAATCAAATAGTTCATGATCAAACAGATCATCTTTATAGGTAGTCAGTACGAAAATGGGAAATCCATACAACCGCAAACATAGTTCTTTGGCTAAAGATACTCCTGAATAGGACACAGCCTTTTGTGAGGAAAGCTTATAATCAATAATCACAGCATCTAATCTTTTTTCGACAATTTGCTCTACCATATCGTCGGTATTATCCAAAAGGGAAAGTTCTATGGGGATTAACTCATAGTTTGCATATTTTTCCTTAATAGGATGCCCCTCCTCATCATTACAGCAAAGCCGAATCATCGTAATCATTTGAGTTACTTTTGATTGATCATCATCGATAATCCCGATTTTATATTGCTCTTGCATATCTAACGCCCCTCCTCAGACAAAGGAATAGTAATGTCCAGTCCAAAACCATCCTCAACCTTCGTAATAGTATACCTGCCCTTGTATTCATTTATGCTCGACGCTACTATGTACATCCCAAGGCCGGTTCCTACTGCATTTCCTTCGGCGTCAAATTTACTTGTAGTACCATACTCAAAAATACTATAAGGGTTTTTCTTAAATGCTTCTGTTAAACCATGTCCATTGTCAGAGTAATGCACCGTTAAGCTATCATCATCTGATTCAACTCTAATTGTAATTTGTCTCTCGGAAATCTTGGTCTCTTCAAAAGATTCAATAGAATTAATAACTAAATTGTAAATAATACTATCAAAATCTGTGGCAAAAATCTTTTTATATGCTTCTCCACCGTCGGTGGCAAACTGGACTTCAACCATCTTCCTGTTAAGAATTGGAGAGATCAGCTTAAGAGATTCTGACAGCACTTTATAGATATCTGTTTTCAATCTTCTTCGGCGGTCTTTTTTGGTTTGAGTTGTGATTACTGTAATCCAAGATTTCAGAAATTCATCATTTGTCTTTAAGTCATCCAGATTCCTCTGAATTTGCAATGTATCGTTTTGCCTAATTGCCAGCTTAAATCCGCGGACTCGGGAAACTAATAATGCATTGATACTCTTCAAATCGTGCACCATAGTTGTTGTCATAAGTCCATTTGTAGCCAAAGCTCGAAGTAATTTTATCTCAGAGATTAGTTCTTCACGCTCTTCTTGATAAATTTGGACTGCTGTAGCAAGTTTTTCCGTATCGCTGGCTGTGTCTGCATCTTTTTCTTTAGACCTCTTATTCTTTTTTCCTAATATTGTCTTAGCAATGCCAGCGGCCTCTTCTTTTGCCCGTTCTCTTTGATTCTGCTGATCGTTATACTGTTTTATATTTTTGACAATATGCGCTCGATCCTTTTCAAAAATTGAAATAATAGCAATCAACAATGATGAAAGGGTATCAAAGAATTCATTTTCAATGATTCCTTCTCTGCTTGATTTATCTAAAATGGAAGCGTTGTATACTCGCGAAATTAAAACTGTACCTTGCAATTGTGAGTTATTAACATGCCATTGTTCGGATTTGTCAGAAATAGCTACTGGGTTGACACCTTTTCGCGCATCCAGCCCAAGCCAATCAAAAGATTTTGATGTAGGATCACCATACGGACGAACAAGAAAATTGTCACGATAGATTTTTAGTCCGCCATGATTCTCCATCCATATTTTTCGTTTTCTACTTACGGCCTTGTAATAATACGGTCCCTCGCCCCGGTTTGACAATTTCATAAAGACAAATTGGAAATCAAAGGGCCCTACGCTTTCACACATATTTGCATATGCAGAACTGTCGTTTCCCGTAAGTTCTGAAATAGTTCGTGTTATTTCAAAATACTCTTTAGAAAAATCTTCTAAACGGTATGGCTCCAAGCTAAACGCAGGCTGTCTAAATAATTCTTTTGGAATGATATTTAAATCAAATTCATTTCTAAAAACCGTGGCCGTTACTTTCTTTCCGTCAAAATGTGCACGAACTTTGTAGTCATAGTCATCAGTAACTTCATTGTCCACTTTAAATGCCGCTGAATTCAGACTTCTTTGAATAATAATTGCATAGTTTTGTTGTTCAACAGGAGGAATAAGATATCCTAAGACATCTATAACTTTTTCCTTTTCACGATCACTCCACTTGTCGCGTAGTTCGGAAATTGAAAAAAGGGTCCCGCTCTTCAAGGAAAACTGATTGCTGTGGTCTTCTTCTGTATATTGTGCAATAGCCTTTTTAATTTCAATGGGAATAATATCTTCGAATTGCCGTTCCGGGCAGTAGGAGAAATTTGCCTCCACATCATCGATAATCTGTCCCGACTTTTCAAAACTACTCCAATCAGTTTCCCAACAGATTAAGCTTTCACTGTCATGCTTAGTGTACATTCTGCATTTACTGCCAAGCCTATCAAGCGCAAAACGTCCGATTCCTTTTTCGCCTGATTTAATGCGATTCTTTGCAGACAAGTATTCCACACGCTTGTTATCTGTTCCAATAAGCATCCAACAAGACTCGATGATGCCTTTTGTCATCCCAGAACCATTATCTAAAATATAAATGTGATCATGTTCAACATCAAAACAGATAAAACAAAACCCAGCATCTGCATCGTATGTGTTCTTTACCAGTTCAATTATGGCACCATCAACCCGTGATACACTTTCTCTGCCAAGCAATATAGTTGCTCGAGAAGACATTTTATACTTCATTTTCTCCATATAAGATACCTCCACGGCAAAATTTTTACCAACAATAATCGGATATATTTTTCGTCGTAATTCGGATTGATTTTCCCTTGGCACTTATTCCTCGCGGCTGAAGATATTTCAAAAACTCTGAGCTATTTAAAATTGTCATTGCTTCTGTCAAAGGTAATTTATCAGCACAGTCTCTAATGGTAATAAATATTCCAGAATAGGGAACATCCTCGATATCCAGCGGATATACATGCACTTTTCCGGTGATTACCGTCGAAACTAACAATTTTTTTTGATTAATATGTGTAAGCGCTTGAGAACGACCAAACTCAAACCACTTGGAGTTTTTGTCTGCGTCGCGCCTATCCAATATTTCTTTTTTGCTTTCTAAATAAGCATAAGCAAAAGGAAATTTTTGCTTGAAGGTAACCTCGTCATAGTGCTTTAGAATTCCATCGGAATAGTAATATGGAAAAATGATATATTCTGTAGTATCGTTAGCTTTTCCCTTTGGACTTGCAGCTTTTCGAACAACGCTTTTTTCGATTTTACTGCCCTCACATATCAGATATTCACCATCATCAGAGTAGTTGGTAAGAACATAGACGCTATTGCATTGAGTTGCTATACTTGTAGCAACTCTAAAGTAGTCACCAAATTTATGTTGCAGTCCAGGGGCCTGTTCTTGGCAGCCGAACAGCCACTCATCATTAAGGGTTTCGCGATTTACGGTAGATTCCAGATTCGCAGAAAGATCTTTATATACAATCTGTTCAGTTCTCGTGGAACGGTCAATAATAATGATAGCTGGAGAGGTTAGAACCTTTTCGAACACATTTGTAGTTGTAAAATCGAGGACTTCTGTCAAGTAGGGTTGCAAAAGCGTTCGAATACTCCGACCAGACTTCGTTTTGAAAATACTATTCGGGATAATATAGGCCATTTTCCCTGCGGAATTTAAATGGTTAAAACCATCCTGTAGGAATGCATAAGAATAATCCCAAGCACCATATTGACAAGTGGTATATTTTCCCTCGATGTATTCACGTTCCGATTTCTCTAAATCCCAATAAGATACATAGGGAGGGTTTCCAACAACGAAATCAAATGTGAGTGAATAAGGTTCTCTCAACGCATCTGCTTGCTTAATTTGCCAACAAACTCTTTTTAATCCAAAACTATCAGTAATAGAATTTAGGGTTTGTATACATTCTCGATATAATGATGGGTCCAGTTCTATGCCGAAAATATCGCGTCCAAGACCATTTTTGATTTTAGTTCTTGAAAGGCCTTTTCGTTTACAATCATTAATATATCGTTTAACAATTCCTTTTAGAAATTGACCATTCCCACATGAATTTTCTAAAATAGTTTTGCCGTATAAAGAGTCAATATATCCTACATGATCCAGCATAGTTTCTACGATATCATCTGGGGTAAAAATTTGACACTTTTCTTTAGTTTTTGCGTTTTCAATTACTGATCCCATGCCACACCTCAAACGACATCATTTTACAGATTCTCCAGATTTCATCCATGCATCAACTTCGCTGATTTTAAATCTCCACAGCCGACCTATTTTAGTAGCTGGCATCTTACGCTTTTCGATCCAATTAAGCACAGTGTCACGACTAACTCCAAGATATTCGGCGATTTCTTTCATAGAGTACCATCGTTCAACATTTAGATCCATGAAAACTCCCCGCTTTCAAACAAACACATAATTTTCTAATTTGAATAATATCACAAGAGTATGGAAGTGACAATATTTTTGCGGATTAACGTAGAATTATCTTGATTATATCAGGTTAACGCTGCCCTCGCTAAATTGGAGGACAACTAAATAGTAAAGATGAGATATAGCAGATATGGAGATTTACCGGTGTTGCTGTCTCAATAAATAGAGTTTCTTTATATGTTGGAGCGAGTGCAGGCTATTGCGGTATCCATCGCTGTGGGAGATCCTACTTATTACAAAAAGGGGTGGTATCAAAATGTGATACCACCCCCTTTTGAGCGTCCGGGAAACAAGTCTATTTTAAAATCCCGACAGGTCTACGCCCAGGAGAATAAGGGCAAGGCCGGCCAGGATCCAGGGCAGAAAAATGACTGGAAACAGGAGCAGCCCCTTGTGGTTTTCATAGTGGTACTCCTCGCAGGAGAACAGCTTGCCGGGATTATCGATGTAATAGAGATACAGGTACAGGGGCGGCGTTGCCGGGTGCTTGAAATGGGCAACATACTGCCGCTCTTCGCCGTCAATCGTGTAACGGTAGACGGCGCGCCAGTTGTGGCGGGATACCTCGCCGGAGGGGTGCTTGTCCACCAGAGACGCTTTAATGACGTGGTCCCTGCTCTTTGCGATGTCCCGTTTCCGCTCCCAGCTCATGCCGTGGGACGCCTTTTTGTACAGCGGAACCGCGATGGCATAGCCGCCGATCAGGACCGCAAACACGACCGCCCATTTGAGCCAGTTGATGGGATCGTCGGTAAACATCGTGATGAGAGCCTCTTGGATACTCAATTTCAGCACCTCCCCCGGCATCTCCTGTACTCATCATACGATATTTGGCGGCGCTCCGCAAGGCAGAATGATACTTTTGATGATGAATTGGAGAATTTGATAAAATAGATAATTAAGCCGCCTTTTACGCCGTCCACCCCAGCATCCCCCGCATCATCTCATACCACTTCGCCGCCGTGTGCCTCGTCACCCCGGCGCCTCTGGCGATGGCCCGGTAGCTGGTCACATCGGGGTGGAACTTCATGTACATCCAGATCTTCTTTTGGGTTTTGGTGAGCTTATCCGGCGGAGTAATGCCCCGTGCATGGTCCCGCAAGGCCTGCCGCTCTGTGTTCATCTGCTGGATCAGCACCTTCAGCTTCGCCTCACATTCCTCCCGGGTGTGAGCGTAGACGCATTTGGAATGCTTGGTGCCGTCCGGCCAGGTGGGGGAGTAGCGGCCCTCAAACAGATGATCATTGATCTGGGTGATGCACCCGGTGCCGGGCTTCCGGGTCTTTCTCAGCACCGGCTGGAAGTCTGCGGCCGGGTTTTGCTCTGTCTGCGCAGATTCCTCCTGTACCTCGTTGCCCAGTCCCCGGTCTATTTTGGCCGCCGCCTCGGTCTGCATGTCCCCGGTGACATGGGTGTAGATGTCCAGGGTGGTGGCCGCCGACACATGGCCCAGCATGGCGGAGAGGGTCTTCACATCCATGCCGTTCTCCAGCGACAGGGTGGCAAAGGTATGGCGTAAATCGTGAAATCTGATTCTCTTACACCCGGCCCGCTCCAGAATGATCTGGAGCCGCCGGCGCACCGCCCCTGGCGTCATGGACATGTCCTCTTTGACCGGCGAGGGGAACATCCACCGGGAGTCCACCGTCTTCTGATACTGCCGCAGCACCTCCACCACGCCGGGCGGCAGGACCAGTCTGCGAATGGACGCCTTGGTTTTGGGAACGCTCACCTGGAGCTGTCCCTTTACCTCGTAGACCCGCTTGTTCACGGTCAAGGTCCCGGTTTTGAAATCCAGGTCGTCCCACTGGAGGGCCAGCAGTTCGCCCCGGCGCAGGCCGGTGCATAAGTCCAGAAGAAACAGTTCGAAATAACCTTCTGCCTGGGCCTGGATGAGGAACCGCTGGAGCTCCTCCCGGCCAAGGACCTGCATCTCCCGGCCCCGCTTGGGCGGTAGCTTGCAGCCCACCGCCGGGTTGGTGCGGATCAGTTCCTCCTGCACCGCCTTCTCCAGAGCAGACCGGCAGGCGGCGTGGAGGCCGCGCACCATGGAGTCGGAGAGGCCCTTGCCGAACTGCTCTGTGCGGATGAGCCGTCCAGCCGTTTTCATCCGGGCATAGAACTGCTGGAGGTCCTTCTGGGCCAGCTGGTTCAGGGGGATCTTCCCCAGCTCCGGGATGATGTGCTGATAGATCTTCGCCTCGTAGTTGGCCTGGGTAGTGGGGCGGATCTGAGGTTTCACATAGTTCTGATACCAGAAGTCCAGCCACTCCCCGAAGGGCATCTCCGGCCGGACCTTCTCTGTCTTGGAGCCGGTCACCGTCTCCCGGAGCTGCTTCAGCTTTTCCTGGCACTCCCGTTTCGTTTTGGCCAGGACATTCTTCGTCCTGGGCAGGCCTTTCTCGTCGTAGCCGATGACCACCCGGCCCTCCCAGCGGCCGTCCTTTCGCTGGCGGACGGAGCCCTCGCCCTTTTTCCGGCGCTTAGCCATAGCGTGCACCTCCTTCCGGCGTGTCTCTCTGCCACGGTTTCAGGTCTTTCCCCAGGAGATTTTCCAGAAAGTCACCCACGATGTGGCTGGCCTCCTGCTGCATGTCCGGCGTCACGTGGGTATAGGTGTCCAGGGTGAAGCTGGCGTTGGTGTGGCCCAAAATGCCGGACAGGGTCTTGGCGTCTACGCCGCTGGTGAGGGCGTGGGTGGCAAACGTGTGCCGTAAATCGTGGAATCGGATCGCAGGAAGCCCTGCCTCTTTTAAGATCCGCTTCATCCAGTAGTAGGCGGCGCTGGGGCGCACCGGCTTCTCCGGAGCCAGCGGTTCCGGGAAGATCCACTGGCTGACGGCGTGTTTTTTCCGCTCCTTCAGCCGCTGGACGGTGCTGGGCGGCAGGCGGATGGTCCGCCGGCCTTGACTGGTCTTTGTCTCACCGATCTCCAGCTCCCCGGCCTTGGGAACGTTCACGGACCGGAGGATCTTCAGTGTCCCGGCCTTCTCGTCGAAGTCCTGCCACATGAGCCCGCAGATCTCGCCCCGGCGCAGGCCGGTAGTCAGCTCCGTGTAGAAGAAGTCCCGCCAGATCTCGTTGCGGTCCACCGCCGTCAGAAATGTCTCCATCTGCTCCCTCGTGAGGACTTGTTTCGGCTTATAGCTGGCCTTGGGCACCACGGCCCCATCGGTGGGGTTCCGGGCGATCACATGGGCCGCCTCCGCGTTCTTCAGGCACCGATGGAGCATGGCGTGGATGCGGAGCACCATGGTGTCCGACAACTCGTGCCCGTATTCCGGGTGCTCGCGGACACGGCCCTCGTGTTTCAGTTTTCGGTACAGCTTCTGTATGTCCATGCGGGTCACCCGGGAGACAATTTTATCCCCCAGATAGGGCTTGATGTAGCACCGGATGAACTGCTCGTAGCTGCGCAGGGTGTTGGGCCGCAGGGTGGCCGCGCCGTAGTCCTCCATCCACCGGTCCAGCCACTCGCCCAGAGTCATGCGGCTGTCCTCGGTGAGCTCCACGTCCTGAAAGGCCTCCAGGTCCCGGTGGAGCTTGTCCAGCAGTTCCTTCTGGGTTTTGGCCAGGACATACCGGAAGATGGGTTCGCCGTTTTTCTTGTGGCCCACCACGATGCGGCCCTCCCACCGGCCGTCCTCCCGCTTTCGGACCATGCCGTCGCCGGACGGCCTGCGTTTTGCCATAGGCTATTCCTCCTTATTGGGGTCGAGCAGACTGCCGTCGTCCTCGTCCAGGGCCTCCAGGATCATGCGTACTCCTAAACGGAAGCCCAGGATGAAGTTCTCCAGGGCCATGGTGCTGCCGATCTCGTTCTCCGCGTTGATGAGCCGGAGCAGCAATGTTTTTTCCTTGTCCTCCAACAGAGCGGTGAGTTTCTCCTCGCACTCCGCCGACTGTTCCATGGCCTTTTTCAGGGCAGTCCCCGATTTGACGATCTGATCGTTGGGGGTGATGTTTCCAAAGTATAGATTTTCCAGTGTGTCTCTCATGTGTGCCGCCTCCTTTGTCAGCAACACACAATACCCGAACTTCCTTCCAATAGCTACCCCCAACTGCAACTATTTTCAGAAAGTTATCATCTGCGGGCAGGATTTTATCTTTGTATTGCGGTTCAGATTTTGATATGCCTGCCATAGAAAAAACCGCCTGCATCTCTGCAGACGGTTCCGGTGACAAATCGTTTCTCCCAATGAAGAAGATTGTCTCTATTCGTTTGTTTCGTCGTCCCGCACATCTCCAAAGAGGATGCGAAGATAATCCCGGCGGCCGTAGAGCACACGATCCACATAGACATCGTTGTCAAGAACTCTGTAAAAAGTGAGGTAACTGCCGGTCACCAGGAAACGATAGTCACTCTCGACATCGGCAATCGAGGACAGGGACGCGCCAATCAGACTGTGCTCCCGCAATCTGCGGATGTCCTTTGTGATGATCCGTACCGTGGAGATCGCTGCGCTGGGATTTTCCAAATTCTTTGCGATATAGGACTTGATCCCGGCCAAATCAGCCTGCGCCTCGTCGGATAAATGCAGGTTATTCATCTGCGATTCCGAGATGTTTTTCTACGGCCTCCAGCGTCAACCAGCCCTTTTCCTCCCCGGACTTGCGGCCCTTGGCCAGCTCGTTCATCAGCCGGAGGGTGGCCTGTGTCCGCTCATAGTCCTGCATGTCCACGATGGCGTAGCGGCCCCGGCCATTCTTCGTCAGAAAAACCGGAGCGCCAACTGCCACGTCATGCAGAACCTCCGTGTAATTACGCAGATCAGAGATGGGTTTGATGTTCGGCATGGTATTCAGCCCCTTTCTTGCCCTTAGTATACCTCGATCTGCTGTAAAATTCAACAGCATTTTTTACTGCGGTTTCGTTGGCGATTGCTACCACCCCATGGCCATGCCGCCCATGTCCTGCCGGGGAGCTTCCTCATGATCGTCCGGCTTGTGGCCCATGGCGATCTTCTTTTCCCGGATTTTCCTCCGCAGCTTTCGGTCCACCTGCTGTCCTACCGGGACGGCGGGGGGCACCGAGTTGTCACGAAAGATCTGACTCAGATGGTGGAGCAGTCGGGTGGCCGACAGGAACACATTGGGCCTGCGCGTCTGATCGAAGTGCTCCAGAAAGAAGTCGGCGTACTCGTTTCCCTGTTCCGCCGATTCATAGAAATACGCCCAGGCCCGCTCCCGGTCCTGTTTGACATCCTGTCCGGTGAGGTACAGTTTTCCAAGAGCGTACTGGGCGTACTGGTTGCCCTGTTCGGCGGACTCGGTGAGATAGGCCACCGCCTTTGGCACATCCTTCGGAACATCTTTCCCCTCAAGATACAGTTTTCCCAGGCGGTAGGCGGCGCCGGTGTTCTCCTGCGCCGCCGCTTTTTCATACCAGGATACCGCCTCGTCCGTTCGGCTTTGGCTTTGCAGAAGCTTCCCCAGCGCGTATTGGGCGAAGTCATATCCCGCACCAGCTGCCCGCCGAAACCACAGTTCCGCCTGCTGGTCATCGGGGAGAACGCCTCGCCCGTCCCGCCAGCACTTGCCCAGTTGGTAGGCGGCCAGGGGGAAGCCTCTCTGCCAGAGCTGTTCCAGCACCCGCACCTGCTCCGCTTTTTCCTCCTCTGGATTTTCGTACTCCTCCAGTACCTCCTTGGCGCTCTGGTAGACCTCGGCCATCTGCCAGTTGGAGTTCCAGGCGAAGTACACCCCATCCTGGTCCTCATCCACTTCATCTTTCACGCGGGCATTCTCGAAGGTAAACGTACCGAGCCGGAGCTGCTCCGCCTCCCGGATGACCATGTTCTTGATGGTTTTGAACTCCTTCTGCTGTGAGAGAGGCAGGTGTTCTCTGGGTGAATCCTTGTAGTAACGCTCCAGTTCATCCCGGAGTTGATTCCACTGTTCGTAGCACTCTGCCACCTCTGGAACCTTGGCCAATTCATCCACGATGGCGTCCACCTGCGCCTTTGCCGGCTTTTTCAGGTAGCCGTAGACCTTTTTGCCCTTGTGATCCTCCAGCATCCCAGCCAGCGTCTCCATCTGCGTTTCGATGACCGTGCTGTGACACAGACCTGTCTCCATCTCCCGAATGAGCCGCCCCATGGCCTCCATCGCCGCGTCCCGCACTTGGCTGTAGGACAGATCTTTTTGCTGATACAGGGACAGCAGCTCGTCCCGGAAGACCTCATTGGACAGCTGGGAGCGCGTTTTTTCGATGCCTTTTTCCGTGAGATACCCCTGCTTTGGATCCGTCGACCAGACCATCATGTGGATGTGGGGGTGATGTTTCTCATCGTGGAAGGCGGCACACCAACGAAAATTGCTTGGCGGAATTTTCATCGCTGTTGCCAATTCTGTCTGATGGGCCAGCAATAACCTGCGCCAGCTCTCGCTGTTCTCGTAGCCCAGCCGGTGGGCATCCTCCCGTTTCAGAGAGTAGACGAAGGTCCACACCGGCCCGGTATGCCCGTTGATCTCCTCCATGGTTTTCTCCAGATTAGCGGGACCGTCGGCGGAGAACAGGCCGTGGGAGCGTGGGCGCTCCGCCATATATTCCAGGTAGCCGCTCCTCTGATGTGGAGGCGGGCTCTCCAACAGCTCAACGCCTTCTCTGGTTGCGATGTACTCGGCGTAGTGACCGCCGCCGTTTCCTTGCCTGATGTAGCCCGACTTCTGGATCAACCCCGGCATCACTCAGCCCCCTTTTGGTAGCGGACCGTGTCTTCGAAGCTGATCTCACCGTTGGTCTCCTTCACTTCTTTGACGCACCGGCCCCGGGCCTTTCGCAGCTCATCCGGGTCGATCTCTATATCAGCGGCCAGGATATTCCCCATGAGGTTTTGGTCCACCGACAGCTTGAACAGCAGGTGTCCCATTCGGTTTCCCAGGGCCCCCAGCTTGCCCTCCAGCACATCGGCGAGGACTCGGGGCAGGTAAGCATCGGCAGACTCCGCGTCCAGGTAACCGGAGTAGAAACGGATGGCCTTTTCGATAAATTCATTTCTGGTAGAGCAGTTATCTCGCCGGTAGCGCGATTCCACCTCGGTCCAGGCGGATTCACTGAGCCAGACAGAATGTTTCTTATTTTCCTTTTTCAAATTCAAAATTCTCTCCTCATTGCATCAGCGCCGCCTGAAAGCCTGTCACAGCGGAGATTCAGGCGGCTTTTGAAAAAAAACAGCGCCAATCTCAAATCGGGTTGGTCGAAACAGCGCCAACTTCAACCCCGGAAACCGCCCGCACTGCGGGCGGAAGTGACCGCCCAGGCACCATAAAAGCGCCAGGGCTTTCTCCTGCTTGTCGTCGTCGCAAGCTCCACATCCCTCGTTTCCGCCCCATAGGGGCGAAAACTCGCTCATTCCGCTGCTCCGCCTCTCCCCAGCGAACCCGCTCCGCTGGGCTTCGCCGGGGGCCCCATTTTGCCCTGTCCCGAAGCACCGCCCAAAATCGGGCCAAATCCGCCCTGAAAGCCCCCAGTGGGGCAGGGGCTCTGCCCTGCCCCCAAAGAGGGCACACAGCCCCTCACAGGCCGTTACACGGGGGAAGCCGCTTTCCACAGGGAACGGCGTGCTGCGGCAGAAAGATCCGGCAGTATTCCTCCGGCCCGGACACCAGATGCCGGCACATCATCTCGCCGCACTGAAACATCTGGAATACCGCATTTCGATAGCAGGCCTCGATTTCCTCACGGCACTCCTTCGCAAATATTCTTTGTTCATCTGTCAGGTTTCCGCGGCTCTCATCGCAGAGGAACAGAGCTACCGCATCTTCGTCGATAGGATCTTCGTGCGTACGGCTCCACCGGTTGACAATGTACCGCCGCATGTCTATGGTGCGCCGTGCTGCCAGAGACGGGTCCTGCTCAATTACGCAGTCGATCATCTGCATCAGCATCCGGATGCACACCCCTTTCTCTCCAGCGCCGCCATGCGCTGTTCCGCTCTCTGTCGTTCCAGAGCCAGGTCAGCTGCGTGGAACTGCCGCTCATAGAACTGTTCGATGGACATCTGGATGGGCAGGATGTAGTAACGCAGACAGCCGTTGAGGGTGCGGCCGTCCCGGGTGGTGACGGTGGTGCGCTCTGTCCGGATCAGACCACGATCCTCCAGTTCGGTCACATACTTGCGCACCGTGTTGACGCTCATCCCCACCGCCTCTCCGATGGTCCGGTAGCTGGCCACGCACTGGTAGGTCCTCCGGTCCTCCCGGTGGAGGAGAAATCCGTAGACTGCGATCGCCCCGGCGGACAGTCCCAGGGAGAAGATCTCGTTGGGGAGGGGGAAGTAGTTCTTGATAGGGTCCCGCTTGGGCCAGTGCTGTTTTCTCACTTGGCACCTCCCGACTGTCCCTCCGCCCACTGGATGAACTTCTCTTTCGGAACTACCATACGGCTCCCCACACGCAGCGTGGGGAAAATGGGATCGTTGAGCAGCTCGTAGGCGGTGGAGATGGACACGCCCAGTACCTGCGCCACCATCTTGGCGTTGAGGAACAGGGGCAGGTCGTCGTAGGATTTGTAGACAGACAGTTTCAATGATTAGTACCTCCGGTGTTTCAAATTCAGAGAAAAATTTCTTGCGTTTCGGAGGTCTCTCTGTTAAACTGGGACACAGATCAGGCTGTGTTTTCCGAAACGCGGCAGGCCGCTGAACTGTTGCAGCAGTTCGGCGGTCTTTTTTGCAGGAACTGTCTTTTGGGATCTGTCTGGCCATGCACCATACCCGTTCCTGCCCTGCGGCCTTGTTTGACCAGCACAGCGTTTTCTTCCCCTTGGCACTCTCAATTGTCGGTGCTCTGCGACAACGTCCTGGCGCTACTTCTCCGGTGAGTATCGTCTCTGGTGATGGGTATTCATTTTTCAAGGTGCCGTTCCGAATGTTTGGGACCAGTTTCCCATTGACAATCGGGTTTTTCAGTGATAGACTATGATAAAATTATTTTGACAGCCCGCCTTTGATTGTATCGTAACATGATTTCCGGCCGCTGTCAAGACTATTATAATAACATTTTATAATTGTCTATTTTGGGGGACGCCGACATGTGGTATGCCAAGATGTACTTCTCTGAGAAAAAAGAGGTTTTCCAATTTGATAGCCACGGGATCCAGGGCGTTCCCTTGACCTACAAGGAACTCCCGTTCCTGGAGAGCCTGCTTTCTTTTCTGGAGATGGACTGCGGGGAGCTGACTCCGGCGCTCCGCGGGGTCGCGGAGAACTGGGAGCGCTTGCTTCAGGAGGACGACCGGGAGGCGGGCACAGCCGCCATGACGGAGCTGGGTCAGTTGAAGAGCCGGCACATCTATCTGGAACTTCTGTATGTGCGCTGCTATGACCGTTTCTCCCGGATGGGAGCGGGCATCCAGGTCAGTGAACAGGAGGACCGGGAGATGCTGGAGGAGCTGCAGGGCCTTCCGGAACAGCTCCCGCTGTCTCAGCGGCAGGTGCAGCGGTTCTTTGATTTCGTTCTGGATGTGGACAAGGCGGGGCGGGATCCCCAGCGGCAGGCATCGGCCCACTATCTCTACGACGCCCCCAAGGACCCGTCCTTGTTCTTTTTCCGTCCCATCCCCCTCAGCTTTGAACCGGTGGAGCCGGGCCGGTGTTCGCCGGTCCTGTATCCCCTCCACATTTCGGACATGATTGACTACTCCCTGCGCAGCTGCGTGGAGCGTGGGATCACTGTCCGGCGGTGCAAGAACTGCGGACGCTGGTTCCCCCAGACCGGCCGGGTCAGCGCGGAGTACTGTGAGCGTCCGGTGGCCTCCGGCCAGCAGACCTGCCGGGAGGCCGGAGCCTTCCAGCAGTGGACCAAGAAGCAGTCCGACGATCCGGTGTTCAAGGCCTATCGCAAGGAGTACAAGAAGCGCTTTGCCTGGATCAAGGCCGGCCGTATCACCGACGAGCAGTTCTATGCCTGGAGCGAGCAGGCTAGAGAGATGAAAAAGAAATGCGACCGGGAGGTCATCACCCTGGAGGAATATGTGGAGTGGCTGAAGAACTCCTGAACCACGGACAAGAAAAAGAATAAAGGACCGCCTTTTGTAAAGTCGGTCCCTTATTCTTTGTATAGGCGATGTAGATTTTGTACTGCTTACATTAAGTAGATATTTTCACGATCAAAACAAATTTGATCTGTGTGATTAAAAATCCGTATGACATCTTCCAGCCGGTCAATAAAGACGCCCGTTTGGGGGTTGCTGATTTCAGCAAACTCTTTGATGGACTGGGCCTGCATACTATGAGCGCTTTTTTTCATACGTGAACCCTGGTCGACCAAGAATTCGTCCACTGGTCCCTCTTTAATGCCAGGAATATTGCCGATCAATGTGCCCACCGCTTTGCCTGCAGTTCCAATACCAGCCAGAAAATTTTTCTCTATTGATGAGCTGCTTAGGTTTTCCAGGTATACAGAGCATCTGGCAAAGAGGTCTCGGTAGGCCTCGGACATCTGACGGATCTCATCTTTGATACCAGAGACATATTCCTCGTTGAAGTTACCGCCCAGCATAACTTCCATCAAAGAGGACATGGAGAACGTGTAGAGAGATAGCCGGTAGTACTTGAACTTCTTCAGTAAATCTTGTAATGCAGATTTTACCTGCGCATGGGCAACAATCAGCTTTTTCCCTCTCACAATATCGCTGACTTTTTTCTCATAGCTCAGCATGTTCTTTCGTGCTGTGCGCTGGATATCCAGAACCATCTTGTGGTTACTGGCGACAAAATGTTCATTATCCCAGTTCAGTTTGTACTTGGATGCTATGCTGAAAATGGTTTCCACATCTGCTTCTATTTCAGATTCTTTTTCGATTTCCAGAAAAGATAGAATCTGTTTCTGCATCTCACTAATTTCGCCAAGCTGTTGCTCGATGGAGAACAGGGCCACGGCCATCATCATAGTTGCTGGATTGATGGCGGCGACTGACTGAGATGTTGCGGTTAGGGGGCCGGCAGACTGAAGCTGGGCAAGCTTTGAACCACCATCTGCGGTTTTTAAAGCACCCCAGGAGTTCCCATTCTTAGCAATCTTTAAGGTGTCTCCCACGGCTTGATTGGCTATGCGATACAATCCAGATGTATCAAAACTAATCGTCTGTGTTACCGTGTTGAGTGCAGGAACCAGTGAGGCCACCCCGGCCCCTAATGTGGCCAGTTGTGCAATGGGGACACTCAGCGTAGTTGCTTTGGTCAGATCCGCACGAGCATCAGCCAGGAGATCACCGGTGAGTTCGAGAATGTTGGTGTCACCAACTGAAATTTCTCCAGAATCATCAAGTTTCATGATTTCATCCACAAAACTCTCTCCTCTGTTTTTAGCGTTGTATCGTTACATATAAATTTCTAAGGCAGAAATTCTCTTTCAAACTAATGTGCAACATATTATACCAGATGAAAGGATTGTGAACAACCAGGATCATCCAATCTTATACTCAGAGGAGACCGGATATTTTTTCTCGCGTTCGTTTTCGTCCTAAAACCATAGCGGTCAAACTCGGTGCGAGATTAATGAAACTCTCGGATCTGGATTCAACGGGACAAGGAGTGAGCAGATACATTGTGGCGCTCACCCCTGTCATTTAACTGCTCTTCAATTTCCTTGGTAGTACCTCACGACTCTATCTCATAGGGCCAGGTGTTGATACCGCCGAATTCATAGATGTTGGTGTACCCAAGGCCGGCTAACACGGCGGAGGCGGTCTTACTGCGATTCCCGCTATGGCAGTACACCAGAACCGTGGAATCCTTTTCGGGGATTACCTCGGCGGCGGTGTCTTCGTCGATGCTTCCCACTGGCAACAACACTGCGCTGGGGATATGGCCACTGTCGTACTCATCCTGCTCCCGCACATCCAGGATGATGACCTCCTGGGTGTCCATCATCTCTTTGGCCTCCTCCTGAGTGATTTGCTGGTAGCCATCCGCGGAGTTTCCGCCGCACCCGGTCAACAGCAGAAGAGATAAGAGTACAGGCAGGATTCGTTTCATTTGAGTTCCTCCAGAAGTCCGGCGGCAAAGGCTCTGTGCCCCTGCTCCGTAAAGTGTACGCCATCATAGGCCAAGGGGATGTCCCACTTTCCAGCGTCGGCAAAGCGGATGCCAAGTTGCTCCGCCAGGGCCTGACAAAGCCGGGCAAAGGTACGGGAATCGTCAATGAGCTGCTGATCCGGCACCCACGCGCCTCGCTTCACCGGCAGCGGGGCGATCACCAGGATCTTGCTTCGATCCAAGGGGATGCCAGAGAGGAACCGCTCCAGCCTCTCAGCGGCCTGCTCCGGACTTCTACCCTGGAGCAGATCGTTGGTTCCGAGCATGACGATCAGCAAATCAGTATCAGCAGGGAAGGCGGGGGCCGCAGATGGAATCTCCCGGCCATTCTGACCCATGTTGCAGACACTCCAGCCGGTTTCCACAGCCAGGATGTCAACCCATCGGCTGTCCGGATCATAGCGGCCACCCAGATAGGAGCGGGGGTCATAGCCGTAGGTGTTGGAATCGCCGAAGCAGATGACGTTCATTTTGTGTTTCCTCTTCTCAGCGTGATGTCAAGGGAACTTTGATATTCATCGGCCTATGGAGATCGTTGCCCTCAGCCCCTGCTCAATTCGTTCCTTTTCACCGCTCCCATCTGTCCGGAGTCGCAACAGCGGGATACCGCACAGATCAAAAATGCGGTTTTTCTTTTCATCTCTGTCTGCCTGGGTGCTTCCTGCAGCATGAAACGCAACTCCATCTACCTCTACTGCCAGCAGAGGAGACTTGTCCATCCTGCGGAACAAGAGAAAGTCTACATGGGTCAGGGGATTGCGGGCGTATGCGGTTTCCTCCTCTGTCAACATGGAGTAGTCTTTCACCAGATTGACCAACGACACATGGACTGCACAGTCCACAAAAGAAAACTCTTCCTTCTGGAGAACATCCTGGATCACAGCATAGAGAAGATTTTCCGAGTCATATTCCGAAACTCGCCCATGCTTTTTCAGAAAAGCCCGCCGCTGCTCAGCGTACCCCTGATAGAGCAAGTCAAAAACGGAGTAGACCGAACTCTCGATCACCGCACAGTTGTTGTACTCGATATAGCGGGCCAGATCACCATAGTTAGTCCGATCGTTCCTTGGATCTTGGGAGGTAATGACAGCTAAAGACTTTACTGCCCGGGATACCGCTACATTCAGCATTCTGGGGTCATCCACAAAGTCGGTAATAACATTATCCACCGAGGTGAGAATGATGGCGTCCTTTTCCCGGCCCTGGAACTTATGGACGGTAGCCACTTCCAGGTCCTTGCCCAGCTGTGTTTGGATTGCCGCCACCTGATCTCTGTATGGTGTAATGATGCCGATACTCCCATACCCTTGTATCGCCAGACTTGGAAGTACCTCCTGCCGGATCACGTCGATCTGTCTTTGGTTCAAATGACCACGGGCGTGGTTGCCAGGCGCTGTCCGATACATGGTCAGGACATCCGGCTCTTCATGGTCCTCTGTCATGACGATGAGCTTCCCACCGTAGAATTTCTGGTTGCAGAAATTGATGATTTTGGGATGGCAGCGATAGTGTTCCCGCAAGAGAACCGTGGGAGCCTCCGGCCATGTGGCAATGGCAGAGGAGAGCAGACTGTGGGCAGAAAAATGGTAGATCTCTGGAAGAGAATACCGCGACCAGACTGCCTCGCTGTCCTGGAAGTTTTTGCTGTCCAGTACATTGGGAAGCTGCTGGAGATCTCCCACAATAACGATGTTACGAGCACAGGCAAAAGCCAGTACACCAGTGGCCAGGTCTACCTGGGATGCCTCGTCCACGATCAGGTAGTCATAAATATGCTCAAAGCTTAGTGTGCCTTTAATGGAGTAGGTCGTACTTAAGATCACTGGATACTCCCGATTAAATTCCCTGGACTTTCCGCGAAAATCCCGCATCTCAAAGCATTGACGTGGCTCCTGCCAATAGAATTTTTCACTCAGCTCCGCACGGAACAACCGCAGAGACTTTTCCGTCAGTTCTGCCATCTTTTCGTTAAATGCATATTGCTCAAGTTTTTCCTCCAGTTGAGCCCGCTCTTCCGTCAATTCTTGTCGATGTACCACATAGAATTGCCGCTGGAGGTACGGAATCACCAGTTCTGGCGTCTGGAGGAACACTTTCAGCGCACTGCGATTGAAGCGAAAGAGAATGGATATCTTTTGGAGCAGACCCAATTTACTCTCCTGCTGGGCATGCTGCTCGTACTCTAACCACAGGGATAAAATCTTTTGGGAGGAGAGACCCTTCACCTCATCCTTTGGTGCCTGGGCATAGGTGTTGTAGTACTCACTAAAATAATGCTGTTCCGGCGTCAGTTGGAGGAGTTTCTGCTCAATGGCGGCAATGCGGTTTTTCGCGTTGAGCATCTCACTGAGTTCTTTAGAGAGGACGGTCACCTCCTGATCCAGCTGTGACTTCTCCTCCGGCTCCAGAACCCAAGCGGACATATCGGGGTATTGGCCGGTCTGTGCCTCCAGAAAATGCTCCTTATTGGCACGACTCCCCAGAAAAGCAGTCAGAAACGAGAGCCCCTTCTTCTCCAATTTTTCCGCCACATTCAAGGTGGCGGAGTTATTGTTGGAGACAACAGCTACCGTCTGACCATTTCGAACCGCATTGGAGATAATATTCAGAATGGTCTGTGTTTTTCCGGTACCAGGAGGCCCCTGGATGATGCTGACCTGGGAGGAAAGGGCGTTCTCCACCGCTGTTTTCTGGCTTTGGTTCAGACCAAAGGGATAGATGACTGCCTCAGGGAGCGCCCGCACTGCGGGCTTTTGGGAAGAATCCAGATAGCAGGACAGCACGGTTACGTCGCTGACACTTTTGATCCGCTCATACTGGCCGCTCAGGATGTTGAGGCCACCTTCGGCTACCAGGCTGACCGCCGCTGCTGTTTCTTTGAAGTATTCAAAAACGCCCGCCTGCTCCTGGTTCTTCAGGCAGTTTTTCTGGAGTTCCACTTGGCCTTTTGGGTATGTAAGGGCCTTTTTTCCTGTTCGGAGAAAACGGTAAAAGGGGCCAAAATCCAGAATCATATCAACCTGCGAAAGAGGATTTCCGTCCACGGTAATGATGACCTGAGATGGATCAATCCGGTTCTGTACCTTCAGAAGCTGTACTTTTTCGGCATGGTAGCGATAGGACTTTGGAGAATTGGCATAGATTACCTCGCACATACCGTTCTGAAAACGGAAGCTGGCGACGGAGTCGGTCTTATCCTGGCCGTTGACCAGAAGCATATATTTTCTGCTATCCATCGCAAACCACCAGCCCTCAGGTATTCTTACTGATGAAAGTAAAATTATAATTCCTGATATTTTCTAACGAGTTGCATGAAAGAAGAGTTTGGTAATATCTGCTTAGACGGGATAAACACATATCGCCATTCCTTGTAGCCGTTGGCCTTGCACCAGCGTGAAGCCACTCCACAATACTGGATACCACGTTTTTTCTTGGCAATCACATCGGGATCGTCCAATTTGTCCTCACCTTTGACTTCAACCAAATAAATTCGATCTTCCGTCTCCACAACGAAGTCAGGCTCATAGTTGTGACCATGATTATAGGTGATGTTAAACTCCTTTGGATGGGGCCGCAACCAGTTCTGCACATCGGGGTCGGTTTCCAGGATGCGGGCCAGGGTCAGTTCCCCCTCTTTGCTGTCAAACTTCGCAGACTCGAAGACACCCCTCTTAATTCCTGTAAAGAGTACGGAATGAATATCTTCCGTGAAATCATCGAATAAACCGACTGTCACTTTAGATTGATACTTCTGCTGCAGATTATAGTTTCGGCTTCCAATGACTTCTTCCTGCAGGAAACCATTTTCACAGTAAAAGTGCTGCATCATCTGCTTGTAGATTCGATCAGCAATATCAATTTTGTGCATCATCACAATGTTTTGCATACCATTGGACCCATACTGAGTCTCATAATGGTCACAAACTTGAGTGATCAGTTTGAAGAGCAAGTTTGAGCACCGCTGGTAGTCGATTTCGGGTTTTTCCCGCAGCCGATCCAGGATCACTTTCTTGGGGTTATAGCCTTCAAAGTCGATAGCATCTCCCTTGATACGTTGCCGATCCTGTGGGTCCTCTAAGTTTTGCAGCAGGAGCTCATTTTTGATTGGTGCATCCCGAAAGTCGGATAGATCCAAATTGAAGTCAGTAAACACATATTCTTCAACGCCGGCATCCGTTACCTTGATCTGCGGGATAGGAATGAATTTTGCCTGCGCCGCCCGATGGGTTTCCTCTGTATAATCCAGCATCCAGGCGGTAAGGGGCATCCGATTCTTTTCAAAGACTTTCCCTAAATCTTCATCTTTGGAGAGCTCGTCCTGAACCCCCTCAACAATGTGCTTTGCCTGGTCAAGATCTACTTTATGAGACGGGTCAGACTGAATCCGATCTGTCACGGCCTTCCGAATTTTATCTTTTGATTTTTTGAGCAGGGCATCCGTAGATGCATCTTTCTCAATTCCAGTCTTCTGATAAACTTCATCCAGCGCTTTATCTGGCTCCAAATCCAGGGCCAGTTGGGTATATGTGACTTGCTCTGGTACGATTTCCTCCGCTTTGATCACATTTCCGGCTTTGAAGATGGAGTCACCTCTCTGGGCCTCCGCCAGGATATCGGCAAATTTATCATGCGCAGTCAGCATTACCGCATCTACATTCCGGTCTCCGGTGCGCTCACCATAGGGCAATCGCAAGCCACGCCCTACCATTTGCTCGCGCAGGATCTTGGATGCCGCTGTTCTGAGCGGGACGATAGTATAAAGATTGTTGACATCCCACCCCTCTTTGAGCATGTTGACATGGATCACGATTTCAATGGGATTGTCCGGGCTCTCCACATCCAGCAGCAACCGCATATTTTCCTCCGACTCCGCACCTTTTTGCTTGGAGTGAATGACGAGGGTTTTATTGCGGTAAGAGCCGCCTCGGAAGGCATCCGATTTCACAAACTGTTCCACTTGAGCTGCGTGATGCGTGTCTTTGCAGACCACCAACATGAATGGCTTGACCGCCCGCACAGGCTTTTCCGGAGTACTGTTGTTGGCTGCATAGAGCTCCAACTTCCGCTTGGCATTTTCGTGGCAGGCAATTCCATCCGTCAACATCAGCTTATCCAGCTGCTCATCGCCAAAATTGTAAAAGTCGATATCTGTCCGCGTTACAGCAAAGGGAGTTCGTGTATAACCATCCTCGATCGCTTTGGAGAGCGGATACTCGTACACTACATTCTTGAAGGGAACCTGCTTTAACCCCTTGGCAACAAGAGGCGTCGCGGTCAATTCCAAGCCCAGCAGCGGATGCAGATCATTGAGAGCCTGCGCCCCTTTCTCAGCGCGGTAGTGGTGGGATTCATCCATGATCAACACCAAATCTGGCAGGTTGGACAAAGCCTGATAAAACGATCCTCCGACCGTTTCATTCAGCTTTTTCATTTCGACGCCCTCTTTGTTGAACTTATCGATGTTATAAATGTAAATATGGACGTCGGAGTCAAACAAAGAGAGATTCTTCTCCCGATAGTCGTCATCCGTAATGATCTTCGGCGGTGAAGAAAAGCATCCCAACCCTCGAAAGACATATTTGGAACTATTGACATCGCTCAAATCTCGCTTTAACTTTTCGTAGATGGTGGTATTCGGGGCGACAACGAAAAAATTCTTGATATCCTTCTGTGTATAAAGATAGGCAATAAAAGCGCCCATCAGCCGCGTTTTTCCCACGCCAGTAGCCAAAGCAAAGGTGAGAGACATGAAATCCCGCTCAAAATCTGAACAGATGGGGAATAGGCTATGCACTGTATCCAGAGCAGCCTCTAAATCCATGCCCTTGCGCAGAGGAACGTGATCGAGAATTTGCTCTAAAATTTTCAGAGACTCTGTCTGTGGCTTGCGAAGGGACATGACACCACTGATGTAGTCTGTGGTGTATTGAGGGAAAGAATTACTCATCGCAGTCCTCCTCATCCCAGTCGTCATCATATACCGGCGGATGGACAATGTTCAAATTGTAGTCGGCTTTGCCGAACTCACAGCGGTCCAGGAGCATCTGGGGGATCTTTTTGATGGCGATATTCTCGTAGGTCTTGTCCAGCCCACTGTCGAAGGAACAACAGGCGATAATGAGATATTCGCCGTCCTCCATAGAACCCTTGATGGAGTCCAGATAAGCCCGATTGATATGCCGGGTGGTAACGAACAGATAGCTGTTTTCGCTTCCCACGGACTGTTTCCAAAAGAAGTTGCTGTCCGGCTGATAGCGGAATCCCTCATGGAGGGCCACAGCCGCTGCCAGCATATTCACATTGTAGGCCTCATTGATGATATCCTCGTCAAAGGGGTCTTTGTTGATCAGGGTAGGAGCCAGTTCGTAAAAGCGGTAACCGCCGCCGCCCTGCCAATTCTGGGCCTTAGTGATGCCGCCGGGATCCTCGCCGGCGATCACCTTGTCCAGCCGGACTTTACAGTGTGTGTAGGCGTGGTCGCCCATTTCAATACCGATATACCGCCGCCCCATCTTGTGGGCGACGGCGGCGGTAGTGCCGGAGCCAAGGAAGGAGTCGAGGACGAGATCACCAGGGTTGGAGGCAATATGTAGAACGCGCTCTATCAATCTTTCTGGTTTAGGTGTATCAAAGGCGTTTGCTGCCCCAAAAAGAGCTATTATTTCTTTTTTTGCCTCTTGGTTATTACCAACTTCTTTATGAGGCCACCAAGTCCAAGGTACAATTCCCCCTGCCTCAGATAGATATGTTTTTTTTCGTGGAACACCAGATCCATCGGTACCGAACCAAAGTCGGCCCTCTTGTCGTAATTGTTTATAGACATCTTCGAGATGTCGCCAACACCGCCCTTCGGGCGGAGTAACTATTTTTCCGGAAGGCGTAGTAATGGGATACATTTGATTGGGTCTCCAACCCTGGGCGGTGAAATCAGAGGATGCCCATGGTCCGCGCGGATCATTATCTGGATTCTTGTATCCTTTGGCTTGTTCCTCAGTCAACGGAAGTTTGTTTCGATTTTCTTTAAACATTTCCCTGTTTTTAGCATAAACAAGAATGTAATCATGCCCGTCACTAATAATCGCTCGCATATCAGGAGATGTTCGCTTTTGCCATATAATAGAAGCAATAAAGGAACTGCGTCCAAAAAGTTCGTCACAAAGAACTTTCATATATGCTTGCTCATCATCATCTATGCTAATCCAAAGGCTACCTTCATCAGATAGCAGCCCCCATAAAAGGCTTAGTCTTGGCCGCATCAAATTCAGCCATTGACTATGCTCCAGATTATCATCGTAGTGTTCAAATGCTGATCCCGTATTATACGGCGGGTCAATATAGATACACTTCACCTGTCCGGCATATTTGCTCTCCAGGGCCTTCAGCGCCAGCAAGTTGTCCCCATGGATCAGCATATTCTGTGTGCCTGGGTCGGTGGTAGTGTTAGAGAGGGCGGCGTTTTCAATCAAGAGCCGCGGTTCCACACGAATTGGCTCATCCTTCCCAACCCAGGTCAGCTCCAGCTTATTGGCCATGCTTTATCACTTCTCTTTCTTGCTCCACCAGTCCAGCTAACTGACAGGAGAGAATGTATCGCAGATCCACCTCCGTGATCTTCTCCCTGGGTTTCTGCACAGTGCTGGGTAATGCCGCAACTTTCAAGGCGATTTTTGGGTAATTGATATTGTTTGAAATAATTTTCTGTTCCGCAGAATTTGCGTCGAAGGGGAATTTCTGGAGCTCGTGATAGGTATCCAGAATGTCCTTCTCCAGTGAGGTAATCACTTGTTTCTGCTTCAAGAATTCGATCATCAATTCTTCGGTGTCCACTATTGGTCCTCCGCTTTTTGTAGTATTATTTGATTCTTTCATACGCCTTGCGCACAATTTGCGCCATCAGAAGACGGCGCTGTTTTAAGAATTCTGGATATTCAATGTTCTCAAAGCCGACAGGCAGCGCATGATCCTCGCAGGCTTTCCGGTAGCCATCTTCCCCCAACTTCTGCCGGTAGTAAGCGACATAGTCTTTCGGTGCCTGATCCGAAATTTCAATATTTGTCGCATAGTCCAGATAGGTAAAGTTTGCGATTTGATTGCGATCCCGGTCATTGGTGTAACCGATATCTGTCAAATATTTTTTGGGGAAGATGTGATGCTTGTCGATTGCATTCTTTGTTCCGCTGGCACCCAGAACAAAGTATTTCGAGATGGGGGTGTTGCTGAACAGCATCGGCGTATTCAATACAATCTGCGCCGCAATGTACCCATACCAAGCGGGCGAAATCGCTGCGGCGCTGTTCAGTTCGTTAGGAAGCGTCAGGTTAAAGTAGTCATCCGTAAAATGCGTATCAATAACTTGGTCAATATACGCAATGAATTCGTCAGCAGTGTGAATATCTCGCAGATCAGCAAACTGCTTTTCCACCTCAGACTCCGTAGAGCCGGTATAGAAGTAAGTAATGGTACTCATGAAGAACCATTTACTGATACATTTCCTCAACTGTGAAGCATCCAGTTTATAGTCATACTTTGCAATCAGATAGAGCACATAACTGAAAACAACGGCGTTGGTTGAGGAGATCTGTTTCTCACTGATGTATCCCGCTTCCGCCACAATATTGACGAAAGAGTGCCAGTTGTTTAGGTTCATGACCTTGTCCAGAGCATCCTTGAAAATTCGAAGATTTTCCTGCTGAACTTCTGCTGAAAACTTTCCGGTTTCCAAATTTTTACCACGTAAAAGCATGTAGGCATATCTTAGCCGTGCCCGTCTGAAACCGACGCCGACAGCCATTCGGATCAGGTGAGCAGGTTCAATCGCCATCAGGGTGTTGTAGGATGTATTGGCTGCTGGGATTCTGGAAGCAGCTGCAAATGCGTTGATTTTATCGCTGGTCTCATTTTCGTATACAGAAATCAATGTCTGAATGAAGTTGTTTTCTGTCAGGCTCTGTCCACCAGAATTAACCCGGACAAAAATATCCGCAACGTCTTCTTCATTGGCGGTATAGCTGATCTCCAGAGTAGGCAAGGAATAATCAGAGAGATTCAGAAGGGCATTAATATTATTTTCAATTCGGTCTTCTTCCTCGTCAGTAAGGAGCGGGACTCCTTTTTTGTTGCGGCTCTCATTCACCTCTTTTATGAAACGCCTTCGAAACGTGCTAATGGAATTATCCTCTTTTGCCAAAAACACATCGCTGATGCGGCTGATCCACTCGGCGTCTCGCTCAAAGGCTTGGGTCCAAACTGCAAATTCCTGCGTCAAGGGATTATAGGAGATCTTGATTTCGCGGTCCGCAAAATGCTTGTCCTTTACCTTGACGGCAAACATTGCCGCAACAAGGGCAGTTAGGCGCTGCTGCCCATCGATGACCAGCTCTTTTGGCGTTTCATAAGTCTTGGCGTTACTTCCAATGGTGCTTTTTTTGTTCTCATAATCAGCAGGAGACTCCCACAGCATAATATAGCCGATAGGGTACCCTTTGAGCATCGAGTCGAATAATTCGCGGACCTTATTATCTTTCCAGACGAAGGGGCGCTGAAGATCAGGTAGTCCAATGCGCCCGTTGCGAACACCCTTGACCAGATCTTCAACTTTGCTTGGAATATTTTTAAAAAGTTCCTTTCCCATATAGATCCCCCAATATTACACTTTCTATTTCTGAGGTGTAAGATACGAAAAATGCTCTACCGCCTGGCAGAGCACCTGACTTATGTGGTCATACTGCCGAGGCTCGCAACAACTTCTGACAGTGTTGTATATAATTTTAGCAGATTTCATTAGGGAAAGCAAGGAGCCAGAAAACTGGTCATCTACTATCTGCTGACGGACGTCCACTCCTTCCTTGATATTGCAAAGCCTATCAATTTACAGTACAATGGCCGCAGAAGAAACTTTTGGTAAATTATTGGCCTATACAGGAGGCAGGTACCCTCATGCATACCCTTTCAATAGACAGTAAAGCCGTGTCTATTTTTCAGACCGGCATTTCCGGCGTTCCGGTGATCTACCTGAACACATACTCCGAAGAGGGGCAACAGGTGTTTGAGGCGGCGCAGGCCGCTGGCTATCCGCCGTTTACACTGGTCGCTATCAGTGATTTGGACTGGAACCACGACATGGCCCCGTGGGACAGTCCGGCGGCGTTCAAGAAGGGGACGCCCTTTACCGGAGGAGCGGACGATTACCTGCGGCTGCTGGTGGATGAGATCATACCAGAAGCAGAAAAAGACTTAGCCACTCCTCCGGCGTGGCGGGGGATCGCTGGGTACTCTTTGGCTGGCCTATTCGCTCTGTACGCCATCTACCGGACGGATGTGTTCTCGCGGGTGGGGTGCATGTCCGGCTCCCTGTGGTTTCCTGGTTTCAAGGAGTACATCTTCTCCCACGAGCCAAAGAAACCGCCGGACTGCATCTACTTCTCCCTGGGGGACAAAGAGGCCAAAACCCGCAATCCGGTTCTGAAAACAGTTCAGGAAAATACAGAAACGATCCGGGCTTTTTACCAGAGCAAAGGCATCGACACGGTATTCCGGCTGAATCCCGGCAACCACTTTGTCCAGGGTATCAAGCGAACCGTTGCGGGTATTCAGTGGCTGTTGAGCAGGTAGGGGATTGCCTCTCGGCCCTTATTCTTTGTATAGGCGTGTGAAAAACTGATACGCCCGTCGGACAGAAAGGACTTGCTTAACCACTCCCACAGAGTTACAATACCCAAAACCCAGAGCAGTGAAAACTTTTCCCGGCCGGGCCTGGCAGACACCGTGGCGGGATATAAGAGAAACGGACTCAGAAATTTTGAAAATAGCACACCGGCTTTCCGTTGTAAAAGCTGTGTTTGTTTGCTATAATGTACTCGAAGAGGTAAGAGGAGGATTCTATTTATGCCAGAAATTAGTTTATTCTATGGTATTCGGATCACGATGTTTTACAGTGACCACAATCCTCCCCACTTTCATGCAGAATATGCCGGTAACAAAGCGCTGATAGATATCCAATCTGCTTGTGTGATTCGGGGGGCGTTGCCATTCCGCCAGTTGAAATTGATTCTGGCGTGGTGCGAACTGCATCGAGATGAACTGATGCAAAATTGGGAGTTGGCGAAGGACTCTAAGCCTCTCAACCGGATCGCCCCTCTTGTCTGAGAAAGGAGTTTGCAATGGAGATGATCCCCAAAGTTCTCCAGGTGTTGGCCGGACCGAACTTCACGGTATATATCTATTTCCATGATGGTACAGTTCGCTTGCTGGATGCCACTCAATTGGTGCAGAAGGGCGGAGTCTTTGCCCCGTTGCAGGATGCAGATTTTTTCCGTGACAGACTGACCGTGATCAATGACACAGTGGCCTGGGATATCGACGGGAATCGAGATCCCTGCACGTGTGTGGATTTGGACCCTTGTACGTTATATGACACCTGTCCCATTGTGGAAGACCCGCTGAAAGAGGTCATCTGAGCAGGCTTTTATTCTTTGTATCGGCGTGTGAAAAACTGATATGCCCGTCAAACAGAAAAGACTTGCACACTCGCCTTGCCAGAGTTACAATACTCCAAACCCAGAGTCACGAAAAACGCTTCCCGGCCGGGACTGGCAGACACCTGCCGCCCCTGGTCAGGAAGCGTTTTTGACCCCATATTTGACCACAGTCGGGGCCGGAACACGTGGAAACAGCGGATTTAAGGGCGCCAAAAAATATCTGATACCGAGCGAAAAGCACCGAAAAGCACTACAAATCACCACAAAAAATTTGGTTCAAGCGTTTGGGAGCAAGATGCCGGGAGTTCGAGTCTCCCCACTCGGGCCAAACAATGATAATCTGAACTACATTGTCCAAGTGGGTAATGTGATCGGATTTATCATTTCTATCGAAATGTTAGTTAAAACATACAAGGGCAGGGAGGGCCCTGTCCTTGTATGTTTTATTCCCCATGCTATAATAACATTTAACATCTCTCTACAAGACCATTTTATTGGGAGGATTGTGAAACCAGAATGAATTATAAGTTTTCAACATCAAAGACAATTTCCGTAATTATTGTATATTTTTTGCTGTTTTTGGCCGGTGATTTATTGGGAAGTCTAATTTTTGATTTCCTATTTTCTATCATAAATCTTCCAGTCCGTGAGTTGTATCCTATTATCAGAATGCCGGGCTATCTGTTGCTGACACTAATCTTCTTTTGGCTCTATACAACAAAAGTTCTCCATCTAAAAATGGAAGACTTCGGGATTTCATTTTCCGTTAAATGGTGGGGAGTTAGTTTATCTGTTTTGTTACCTGCTTTTGTAGTTACTATCTTTCTAATCATTGGACGGGCACAAGTAAATGTTTTTTCCACTGGTGATATCTTCTTAATTATCATTTCATCTATTCTTATTGCTTTGAAAGCGGGGATATTGGAAGAAATACTATTCCGTGGTTTCATTATGAGACTGCTCGAAAGTAAATGGAATAAGTATATTGCTGTGCTTGTCCCATCTGTTTTGTTTAGTTTCGCACATCTCCCATCAATGGAAACTTTTACAATCGGAGGTGTCTTTCTTTTAATCATCAGCGGTACTTTGGTAGGCACTATGTTTTCGCTTGCCTCCTATACAGGAAATTCTATTGGTAACAATATCCTAATGCATACGGTATGGAACTTTACGATAGTAACGGACATTCTGCATATTACAACATCGGAGGGTGCTTATGGCGAACCTATTTTTCAACTCATTATACCATCAGACAACATCTTGTTAACTGGAGCAGGATTTGGTATAGAGGCATCTTTAATTGCCATCATTGGATATACTCTCGCTTGTTTAACACTGGCTTTTATTTACAGAAGAAATCACGTTGGTATTTTAGAGGGATAAAGGAGGCGGGAGTGTATAAAGCACTCCCGCCTCCTTTATCCCTTAGACTTTCCCTGTTGTGCTTTCCACTCAGCAAATTCCCTTTGCCCCTCCTCGCTCTCGAAAAAGGCTTGTATCTCCGGGAACAGGACACAGGCCAGGGCAGTGAGGAACTTCCTTTGCAGGCAGTCTGCGCTGCTTCGGTTAATCTGGTAAGCCTCGGCATACTTGCTCATGGACAGTCCGCAGTCCGTTGCCCAAGCAGCTTCATAGAGTTCTTCTTTTGTAACTACTTCACCTGTGAGCTTGCCGACCATACATGGGGTTCAATGCCTCTTTTTTTGAATGTGACGCAGCACACAGAATACGGCAGCCAGAAGCAACAGGCAACCTGTTCCGGCCGCGAGCCAGACAAGAAGGCTGCTGGACCGCTCTGTAATACAGAAAATGATCTCCTCCGTCTGACTGGTGAGCAGCAGATACTGTCCGTCGATCTCAAAATCCGCTTCTGACCAGCCGCTTTCCTCCTGTACCCATAGCGCATAGTGTTTTCCAGAGTCCGGCAGGCGGTAGTGAACCGTATAGGACACCTGCTCTAAATCCGGGTCGTCCACTGTGACGGTATAGGCAGTGCCGGTGTGCGTCTTTCCCTGGCGATCACTCCAGGTCACATTCTCAATCGTGTGTGAGACTTCTGCCCGGCTGCTGAAACTACCGTCCACAAGGATCTCCGGCAGTTCCCCACCGTCCGAAAGGGCGGAGGTATAGGGAGTATATTCCGCTTCCAAGGTTTGACTGGCATTCAGATGGGTATAGTCCAGATCCGGCCAGGCGGCGGAGTACCCCTTTTTCGCCGGAATCTCCGGCAGGGATTCGATCCCTTCCCCATACTGGAAGGGGACCACGGCTACGGTGATGCCATCGGCCACGAAGGTCAGCTCCAGCTGAGAAAACAGCTCCGGCACGCCCTCTGTGCTGCACAGGGAATCGAAATCCACCGGCTCCGCCTTCCCGGCATAGCTGATACCGTCCAGAGCGCCCAGGTTCTCGCTGGTAAAGGTGTTGCCGGATACGGTGCCGTCGCTGTCCACATCTCCCGCTACCGCCCCCAGATAAGCAGAGCCCTCATCGATGGTCACCAGGGTATGACAATTTATCAGGGTAGCCCCTAATCCAGCCGCACCGCCCACATAGTCCCTGCCAGACAGGTGGCACTTGCTCCAGCTGTCCCGGACGCTGCCCCAGGAGGCGCCGGCAATACCTCCCACATAGTCGCCGTTGCTGCTGGATACAGCGCCGTAATTCTCGCAGTTTCTAACCCGTCCCAGGTCCATCAGACCGACAATACCGCCGGCGTAGTCCTGCTTTCCGGTGATTGCTCCTGTATTGATACAGGATGCGACAACTGCCTTGGTCTGATATCGGAAGTCCAGGGAGCGGTCGCCTTCCCGGATCAAATCGTCCTCCGGGTCAAAGTCGTATTCAATAGCCATAGAGCCCACGATCCCGGCCACATTAACATCGCCCTCCACTGTTCCGTCATTCCTGGCGTCAGAGAGATAGCCCGTATCTGTAGTTTCAGGCGCTTCGTCCGACACATCCTCAAACCGATCCTCAAATTTCTCATCAGAACCATCCAGAATATCCCGCATCAGGTCGGTAATGACACCGAACTGCCGGTTGATGGCGTCCAGATCGTCCAGCAAAATGTCCGTATTGCTGGACATGGACTCCCGAAGAGCATCTCCGCTGTCGATCAGGTCAGTAAAAATACTGTCCAGAGCATCCCCCTGTTCCTTGATCTCGCTGCTGATGGGACGGATGGTGATGGTGGGCATCTCAGATAGTTCTTGCAGCACATGGGAAAGGTCTTCCATGATGTCTGAAGTCAGAGAAGACAGTTCCTCCATGGTATCTCCGGCATCCCTCAGTTCATCTATGGCATCCCCGGCCTTCTCCAGCAATTCCCGCAGTTTGCGGACGGCACTCCCGCCGCTGTCCACGCTGCGGGCCAATGCGCGCAGTGCGGAGGATAAACTATCCCTGGCGGCCTGTATCTCCTGTCTGGCGGCCTCCAATTCCTCGATATTGATGGAAGGCACCACCAATTTTTCCGCGGCTGCGGCGATCTCCTGTGCAGATAGCTTTGCGCGCTCCAGGCTGGTACGGATGGCCGCCAGTTCGACCTGGAGTGTCTCAACGACAGTCTGGGCAGATTCGATCCCGGCCAATGCTGCGAGGGCATCCTCCGCCTCTGCGGCGGCCAGCTCTGCGGCGGCGATGGCAGCATTCAGTTCGTCCAATTTCACCTGCAGATCCCGCTCGGCTTCAGACGCGCCTAAATCTTTCAGAATGTTTTCTACTTCCTCCTGTGTGTCTGTAAGCTGTTGGGACGCATCCTGTAATTTTTGGTAAGCGGCTGTCAAATCCGGCCCCTGTCCAGGGGCGACATTCATTAGCGCCTTGGCCAGTTCCGCCCCCGCCTGCCCAAACGCCTGTCCGGCGGCCAGTAGATCCTCTGCAGCACTTTTCAACTGCGCCAATGCTTCCGGGGCAGCGGTCTCCGACCCGATCACCTGAGCAAGCGCATCGTTGACCTGGTCCAAGCAGTTTGGCAGAGCGGCACAGGCAGACTGAAACGCCCCCAGCTTTTCCAGAAGAGCTGCCCATTCCGGCCTCCCCTGAAGCACACCATCTGCACCCTGTAAAATTTCCCATATTTGTACAAAACAGCTGTCAATATCCGAGAGATCCTTGGACAGTTCAGAAACTGCCGCCTGTATTTCCGCCAGGGTTGTGTCCGTATCCGGATTCCCCAGTACATTCCGCAGGTGCGCCATAGCCGCTTTGAGGTGGTCTGCCGAGTCCCGGCCATGCCGGGCAGCGACCCTCAGATCGTCCATAACGTCCTCAAACCGGTCCGCTGCATCGGGGGCCAGATCGCCGGCCTCCTGCGCCTCGTCCATCACATCATTCATCTGACCAGCCAACTTCTCCATCAGATCCAGCGCGTCTGTGGCATCCTCCATAATGGGAGACAGTTTATCCGTGAGCCAGGAGATCCGGGCAGACATGCTGTTGACCGCATCAATGTTTTCATTGGCCCAGTCTGTGGTGAGATCTGCCAAGTCACTGATAGCCCCCTGGACCTCCCCCGCCCGGTCGGAAATAGCCTGCATCCGCTCAGAGATCTCGTTGGAGGCGCTGCGGGCATCATCATTGGTCCGGCCGATCAGGTCTCGCAGCACGTCCAGTTCATCCAACAGGTCGCCAACCTGGCTCTCAGTGTAGAGCAGACGCACCTCCGGCACCAACTGTCCGGTAATGCCGCCCACATCCTTCCGGCCCAAAATCATCCCGGAATTGGTGCAGCCGTTCAGATATCCGGACTGCTGCCCTACGATGCCGCCAATGTTATACCCCTCATGGGCATACCCCACCGCCCCGGTGTTGACGCAGCTTTGCAGGATGCCTGAGGAAAACCCGGCGATGCCGCCAATGTCAGTACACACAGGTACATTCTCCGCAGCATTGAGCTGCTCACGATTCAAAGCGTCCAGATCCAGTTCCGTGTCCACCTCTGTGGTGTTGATGCTGCCGCTGTTTTCACACTGGATGATAGAACCGTAGTTCTGTCCGGCAATGCCGCCCACATAGTGCTCCCCGGTAACAGAGCCGGAGAAAGCACAGTTGATGATCTCCCCCTGAGCTTCGTTGATGCCTGCGATCCCGCCAATACTGTCCAATCCGCTTACCGTCCCGGAAAACGAACACATCGTGATGGTCCCCTGGTTCTTCCCTGCCAGGCCGCCCAGAACGTTTTTGCGGTCAGCGGGAGAGATGCTGCCCGAGACGTGGAGATCCCGCACAGAGCCGGTGGGCTGTATGTACCGAAACAGTCCCCGCACATTGCCGCTGCCGGTGATGGACAGGCCGGAGATGGTGTGTCCCTGTCCCTCAAAGGTGCCGCCGAAGGTAGGGATGGGGGCAAAGTCCACGCCGGTCAGATCAATGTCCGCCTCCAGATAGACGGTTTTCCCCTGAGACCAGCTGTCCAGGGTGCAGTTCCGGGAGAACCCCGCCAGATCCTCTGCCGTGCGGAGATAAATGGTATCGGCGGTCCCAGCGGCCAGAGCAGCGGGAGCGATAAGGGAGAGGAGCAAGACCGCCGCCAGCAGGAGACTCAAGAATTTACTGCTTTTCCGTTTCATCTGCTTTTGGAACCTCCTTGGTCTGGTAACTTCCAGTCTCCAGCATCCCGGAGACGTCTCCGTAGATCACGCCTTGGATGTGGGCGTCCACCACACCGGACACCCGGCCCCGGACCCGGCCATTTACATAGACGGTGCCGCTGGCGCTGTGGCTGACCTCCGGAACTTTGATGTTGAAGCGGGTCTTTTCCACGATCTTGTCTCCCACGTACAGGATCTGGGGCAGGATAAACATGACTAAAAACATGGAAATCAGCGTTCCCCGGCACAGGCACTCGCCGATGCCCACAATGGCTGGCTCCGTAGTGATCTGGGAGATCAGGAACCCGGCGGCAGATAGGATGCTCCCCGAGGTCAACACCGTTGGGAAGGACAGGTCCAGCGCCTGGACGATAGCCTCTGACCGCGGCATCTTCTCCTTCAGTTCGTTGTACCAGGAGGAGATCACAATGGCGTAATCGATGTTGGCCCCCATCTGGATGGAGGTCACCACCAGATAGCTCATGAAGAAGATGGGCTGCTGGGTCACGCCGGGGAAGGAGAAGCTGATCCAAATGCTGCCCTGGATCACCAGGATCAGCAGGAGGGGCAGGCCCACCGACTGGAATGTGAACAGCAGGACGATAATGACAAAGGCCACCGACAGCACGCTGATCATCACATTGTCTCTGGCAAAGGACACAGACAGGTCATAGTCACTGGTGGAGTCCCCAACCAGATAGACGTTTTCGGCGTCATAGTATCTCTCCGCTTCGTCATGGATGGTCTGGAGGAAAGCAAAAGTCTCCTCCCCCTCCTCTGGCAGATCCAGACTGACCAGCATCCGGGTGTAGTCCTCTCCCAGCAGCTGCTCTCGGGCGTCAGAAAGCTGTTCATAGAGAGCATCCAGATCCGCCTGTTCCTCCTCGTCCAGATCTACATAGCCCTCCTCCACCTTGTCATAGGCAAAGAAAAACATATCCATCAGCGGAACTGTATAGTCATCCAGGCCGCCCACGATCCTTCCGTACTCTTCGCCCTCCGCTGCATAGGCGGCATAAACAAGACATACCAGCTCGTAGTCCAGATCCGTCATCTCGGCAAACTGCCGGGGCGTCAGGGCGTCCGTGAGCATGTAGCCGTCTATGACCTCCACATTGGAAAGGCCCATGGCGTAGTCCACCTGGTCATAGGTCTCCAGCCGCTCCAGCAGGGCCTTTTCACTGATATAGTCGCCCTTTGGCACGATCAGCGCCATTACGTTCTGGGTACCGAAGGTCTCGTTGACTTTCTTCTCGGCGATCTGGGTCTCATTTTGTCGGGCGGTCTGGATCTGACTGTAGCCGTAGACATAGGGGCACTGATTGGACATCAGAAAGCCCGCCACAATGGCCGCTGCGAACAAGGGCACGCCTACATAGCGCAGTTTCAGGGTAAACTTGCCCCAGCGGTCGATCTTTGGGACAAAACTGCGGTGCTGGGTTTTTGCCATGGCCTTGGAAAAAAGCATCAGCAGGCCCGGCATCAGGGTAAAGACCGAGAGCATGCTGAACAGAATGGCCTTGATGAGGATAATGCCCATGTCAAAGCCTATCCGGAACTGCATGAACATCATAGCGGCCAGACCCGAAATGGTGGTAAGGCTGCTGGCAGAGATAGAGGGAATGGCGGCGCTCACCGCTGCGATGCAGGCCTCCCGGTCCTCGGCGTACTCCCGCTCCTCCAGAAAGCGGTGGAGCATGATGATGGCGTAGTCGATGGCCAGCGCCAGCTGCAAAACCACGGTCACAGAGTTGGAGACGAAGGAGATCTCCCCGAAAATAAAATTGGTGCCCAGATTCAGCAGGGCCGCTACGATAAAGGTGATGAGCAGTACCGGGATCTCCGCATAGGAGCGGGAGGTGAGCAGCAGCACCAGCACGATGATCACCGCCGCCACCGCTAGAATGGTCCCCATCTCGCTGGCCAGAGAATCCGCCTGTGAGTTGCCTACAGCACTGTCAATGTAATAGTCGTAGGGCTCCAGCAGTTCCCGGATGGCAGCCAGGGCGGCGAGGCTGATCTCGTCCTCCTCCTCGCCGTCAAAGGTCACGGAGATCAGGGCGTCAGCCCCCTTGAAATACTCCGTGATGTCCTCCGGTGTCTCCGGCTCACCGTCACCTCCTGTGTCCGCGCCGACGGTGCTGCTCCCGAAGGTGGCCGAGGTGACGCCCTCGATCTGCTCCATCTGCTCCGCCAGTTCCTCCGCAATCTCATAGGTCACATGGGAGACCATGACCCGGGCGGTGCCGAAGGTGGTAAACTCCTCCTCCATGAGGGTCAGTCCCTGGCGGGTCTCCGTGGTCTCCGGCAGATACTCTGTAATGTCGTTGCACACGCTGACCCAGTTTCGGGAAAACAGGCAGAAGATCAGGGCACAGGCATAGAGAAAAAAGATCAGGTTTCTTTTGTCGACGATGACTGTGGCCAGTTTCTCAAAAAAGGATGACTTTTCCGTTCCCTTGCTCACAGTTCCGATGCCTCCCGGGGTCCTTGATGGAGAAGTGCGCCTTCCCACCGCATCTGGGCGGATTTTGAGGTAGATGTTCCGCACAGGCTCCCTGCCTGCAGTCTTAAAACGGTCTCACAGGGAATGGTGCTCACCACCGTTTGGATGGGATGAAAGAGATGGAGCGTCCCATCCGCTGCCCGCACGCCCTGCACCTTGTTGACATAGCCCACCAGATCCAGTGATCCGGTAATGTAGCTCTCCTGATAACTGAGGGTCAGAACTCCCTCCCGCGGACCCAGTTGCCCCTGTATGGTGACTTGATACTGCTCTGTCATCGCGCCGCGCTCCTTCCGGTTTGGTTTCTTTCAGCATAAAAAATCTCTTGGTGGAAAACAAGATGCAGAACAGGGGCAAATGTCAGATTTCTGACACTTGCTCCTAATCTGCATCTATGATAAGTCCTGGGATCTGTGCTAAAATAAAATCAAGAATTCGAGGAAAGGTCTGTGGTCGTTGGGATGAGACAGCGAACATACGAAGCCAGCGAGGCGGCCAAGCGGGAGATCTGCGCCGCACTGAAAACTTTGATGGCACAAAAGCCTCTGAATAAAATTACCATCGCGGAGATCATGCAGTCCTGCGGCATGGCTCGGCAACATTTTTACTACCACTTTGAGGATATCTACGACGCAGTGCGCTGGATGTTCGACCAGGAGGCTGTGGCACTGCTGCGGGAGCATGAGGGTGTGATGCTGTGGCAGGACGGCCTGCTCCAACTCTTTCAGTATCTTCAGGAAAACCGGACGGTCTGCCTGTGCGCCCTGCACTCCTTGAGCCGGGAACATCTGAAACGCTTTTTTCAGACAGATATTCACGCTATCATACAGAGTACGATCCAGCGGATCGTCATAGCACTGAACTACCACGCATCCGATGACGAAGTTGATTTGCTGACGAAATTTTATGTGGGGGCGTTTGCAAGCATGATCGAGGAGTGGCTGCTGGGCGAGATCCAGGGAACCCCTGAAGAGCTGATCCGGTTTACCGACCAGCTTTTGAAAGATCATGTTCGCGGCGCTACCCTGCGGATGACGGAACCGCGCCCGGCCGCGGAGCAGATTTGTAAGGAGGATTCGTAACATGAAGATGCCGATCATTGCTTTGGGCCGTCAGTTCGGCAGCGGCGGCCGGGAGATCGGAAAACGGCTGGCAGAGAAACTGAACATCAGGTGCTATGACCGGGAACTGATCACTCTGGCCGCACAGAAAGCGGAACTGCGGGAGGAGCTGTTTGCGGGCAGAGAGGAAAAAGCACCCAATCCCTGGCTCTTTACCGGCGTCTATGAGGGCGGACCTCAGGTGCGGAAGGGCCAGCCGGCGGAGGACATCCTGTTTGAGATGCAGAGCCAGGTGATCTTGGAACTTGCCCAGAAAGATCCCTGCATTATTGTGGGGCGGTGTGCCGATGCCATCCTCAAATCTGCCGGCATCCCGGTGATCAGCCTGTTCATCTGCGCTCCCTTCGGGGATCGTATCAGACGCCGGATGGAGATCGAGGGCCTCGGGCCAAAAGAAGCGGAGGACACCATCAGAAAAATTGATAAACAGCGAAAAAAATACTATGACACCTATACCGGCAGAAATTGGGGGGTTCCGGAGAATTATGATTTCTGCATCAACAGTTCTGTGATGGGAATTGAGGAGACGGCAGAGCATATCATCACTTGGACCAGAGGCAATTGGTGACACATTCGGTTTCATCTTTCGATTTTGTATAAGAAATTTGTCTTCCGAGCCTTTTATGGCATCCCTGGGAGTCTTCTCCCCCTGTTTATAGACCAGCAAATCCTGCGTTGCAGACAACAGGAATCATTTACACATTTTTTCTGACTGACCTACAACGCAGGAACAGCCGCATAGAGATACAAAAAACGCTCCCTGTCCGGGCCGCTGCATGACCTTCAGCCACGGGCAGGAAGCGTTTTTGACCACATTTCCAACCGAAAAACCATTCAAAAAGCGTCCCCGTTATTTCTGTGCGAATACAATATCACATTTTCACTGCTTGTACGTGGGAAAATGCAGCTTTCAAAATCCGCGATCTCGGCCTCTTTCTCATATGGAAAGGCAATGATAAGTTTTAGTTGATAATTTCCATGCAATTATGTATGATGGAAAAGAGCGATTTGACCCCATCATTTATGATAACGGCTTGCACTTTACGCATTCAATGATGTGCAATGCAGGCGGAAGTTTTTGGGAGATGCACACGAATCAGTCAAAAATAACTCTGTTTCTATATAAAAATGGATTTTGTTTATGGAGAAAATCACATCTGTGGGTGGATGTGACTTCTTCTTTGCGCCCTTTTCATGCTCTGCGTCAGCCTGTCCAAGTGACAGGGTCTCGCAGGGCGTTTTTTCTATTTTCTGAAAGGAGTCTGAGAATATGAATCTGAAATACGCCTGCCCCAGCTGTGGGACGCCCCTTGGGTATCAGGGACTATGTTGGAAATGCAAGTGCGAACAAGAGCGACAAGCTGCTCTGGCCTGGACGCTGGAACAGATTGCCGAAAAGCAGAGAAACTTGATTCAGAACATCCAGCGGCTGGCTGATATGGAGGACCCGGAATTCACCGACTTTTGGCAGTTGCTTGGCTGCCGGGACGCCATCCCCCCGGAGATCCAGCGGGCGGCGCTGGCCGCAGAGGTTTTCTGGCCTTCTGAACTTTACTATCGCGCCCCAGAGGATGTGCGGGACGGCTTGATCCATGCGCTGTTGTCCACGGAAAATTCCAGCGAAGCGTCTAACCTGATGTGCTGCCTTGCCTTCCAGGGGGATGAAAAGGCAATGGAGACATTGTTGGAGTTGGAGCGGAATCCCCGGCCCTGGCGCAAAGGCCTCTATGTGGACCCGTCCAGCTATGCGCAGATTGGCGGCTGGACCTTCGACAAGGAGGGCCAGAGAATCCAACTTAACTTTGACACCTGCTATCCCATGGTCAAGGGAACCAGCGGTGAGAAGTCTCCCGTCCGCATTGGCCGGGCACGGAAGGACACATGCCCCCACTGTGGCGGACGCATAGTGGATATGCTGGTGCTGGACGGACGGGATGAGCGGCTCAGGTTCCTGGGGCTGGACGGCATCCTGACCGCCACCTGCTGCCCCAGCTGTGTGGGATTCCTAAAAGGCCCTGCCTTCAACCGCTTTTCTCTGGACGGCGGCGTGGAGATTTTTCCCTCCGAGCTCTTTGACGGGGCGGAGAAGATGGACTGCTATGTCCATCCGGAGGACTACAAGGTCCTTACCGAAAATCCCTTCGTGCTGGGTAAGGCGCCTGTGCCCCTGCTTTACGGCGCGGCCTGCGAGGATGTGAACACGGTGGGCGGCTTTGCCAACTGGGTGCAGGACGCGGAATATACCACCTGTCCCCACTGTGGGAAGCCCATGAAGTATCTGGCCCAGATCCAGTGGGATACGGTGTTTGACTGTGCAGAGGGCACGCTCTATGTGGAGTTCTGCCCGGACTGCCAGATCGTATCCATGCAGCACCAGCAGACCTGAGAGGAGTGCATCAAATGAATTTACCAAAACGAAATAGTGCGGACGGGCGCTGTTACTGGATGAAGCCCGAGGTACATGAGGAACTGCAACCGCTCTTTGACCAGTGCATCCAGGATGCCATTGACGGGAGAATCACGCGGCTTGATTCTCTCTGGCCGCCGGTAGTAGTCAGCAGTCAAGGTGCGCCCTTTGAGGTGTGCGATCTGGTGAGAAAATGGATTGAAACCCAGCGAGCGGAAACCATAGATGCGGAAAAAGCCATCGCCTTCAGCGAAAACCTGCGCCGCCAGAGCCGCTGGGGTGAAATTGACTATTATTTGATTAACCTGCTCAAACGGGAGCTGCATGAGAAGTATTTTGTCGTGACAGGCAATGAAGATGACTACTGGAAAGAACAGGACTACTCCCTGAAACCGGGTATCCGTGCAGAGGAGGTCCCGGAGCCGCTGCTGCGCTTTGCCTGCTATGTGGCGGTGAGCTATAAGATATATGGAGCGAACTATGAATATCTTTCAACCAATTACCTCTTGGGTTTGGTGGAGAAAGTCCGTCCGGATATGGTGAAAAAGCTGAAGGAACATGGAACCGGCAGGCTGCCGATCTCTCTGCAAAAGAGGAAAACAGAGCACTTCACCGCATCGGCCAACGATGCCTTTGCCGTGATCCGCATCACTGCCAGGGACAACACGGAGGAATGCTGCCGTGAAGTGCTGGACTATCTGTGTGAGGTTCTGGAGCAGGAGGATTTTCCCCGCAGCTATGCGGTGGAATTCAAAGGACCGGAAAAGAGGTATCTTCCCATCACAGGACTGCCCAAAAAGGGAGTAAACCAGCTCTTTGCTTGTGCCGTGCAGTACCCCGGCCTCCATCCCCTGATGGAACGGTATGCCCGGCTTGCCATGCGGCAATATGAGCAGTACACCAATCTCAGCGATGAGCAGTGCGCACTCCCCGGAAGTTTTGCCGTGTTCGCCCTAGGAATGCTGGGGCAAGAGTGGCGGCAGCTGGTATGGGATTATCTCGACCTCTGTGATGATGAGCACTCCCACTTACAGGAAAAATTCCTCCGGGCGTATGTGAAACGGTTCGGATTTACCGCCGATACCGTCCCTATGTTTGTCCGGGGTGTGCTGTCCATGCAGAACATGAAGTATTCCAAGGACTATGCCGCGTGGATGGCAAACGCAGAAAGCCTGGACGCTCTGCTGGAGGCAAAAATCCACCTGTCCGAGATCGTTCCAAGCGGTTTTTCCTCCGACGAGGATGACGATGATGACGAGGAACCCACCCTGGAAACAGAATCCAGCCCGGAGGAAGTGCTGCAATACGCGTGGGAAACGGTCTGCTATGTGATCTGGGGCAAAGCCAGCGCCAAGGGTGGTCAGAAAGTGGTGGAATCAGCTCCGGAGGAACTGAAGGAACTTTACCCACAGATTTTTGTTCCGATAACGGCGAACCCGGAAGAAAGAGGCAGCCTGCTATGAGTTTACCGAAACGCGACGGCGTAAATGGCCGTTATTACCTGATCCATAAACCGGATACGGACCCCGAAGTGCTGAAACACGCAGATCAGTGCATCCAGGATGTGTTGGATGGAACCGCAAAAGAAAACCATTCCGGCTCCCCGCTGGTCGTTCGGAACCAAAGCGGAACGCCCTTTCTGCCCAGCCAGCTGCTGGATCGGTATCTGTCCAAACTGCCTTTGAAGGGATTCCCCTATGAGGAAGCTGTTATTTTCTGCGATGCCCTGCGGCGGTTGGCGGGCTGGAATGAGATCCGCTATCAGTTGGAGAAGTACATAGAAAAGCAGGTGCAGGAGCGGTACTTCCTTGTGGGAGAGCGAGAAGATGGGTTTACAGTGTTTCCGCCCTGCACGGTGTGGCCGGAATTGCGAGCGGAGGATGTGGACGAAGGGCTGCTGCACTTTGCCTGCTATGTGGCGGTCTGCCATACAGTGTATGGACAGAGTTTTGAATCTCTCAAAACCAAACACATCCTCGGTCTGGTTTCCCAGCTCCGTCCCAACATGGTAAAGGAACTGAAAACCAATGGCAGCGGCAAGCTACCGAAGGACATCCAGCGGCGTAAGACGGAGCATTTCACCGCGTCGGCCAACGACGCTTTCGCTGCTATCCGCATTACCGCCAGGGACTCCACCGAGGAGTGCTATGCTGAAATCCTGGACTACCTGTGTGCGGTGCTGGAGCAGGAGGAATTTCCCCGCAGTTACTCGGTGGAGTTCCGTGGAAAGGACAAACTCTATCTGCCCATTCCCGGCCTGCCCAGGAAGGGAATCAATCAGCTCTTTGCCTGCGCTGTGCAGCACCCCAAATTACACACCGATATTGAGCGGTATGCACGGCTGGCTATGCGGGAGTATGAATGGTACCAAAACCTCGCGGATGAAGCCTGTGCGATGCCTGGCTCTTTCGCTGTGTTCGCTCTGGGGCTGGTGGGAGAACAGTGGGCGACACTGGTGGCGGAGTATCTGGATCTCTGCGACGACGAGCACTCCTCCCTGCAAGGGAAATTCCTTCATGCCTTGATCCGGAAGTTTGGGTTTCAACCATGGACACTGGGGGTATTGGTGCGGGGCGCATTATCTATGCAGTGGCTGGAGCCTGCCAGGGAATTCCGCAGCCTGATTGCCAATGTGGAAAGCCTGGATGCGCTGCTGACAGTTAAGCGCCGCTTTTCTGCTTATCTCCTGCCGGAAGAAAACGAAGACCCGAAATTCCGGGCCATCGCTTGGCAGAGCCTGCTCTGGGCTATCTGGGGCCCGGCCTCTGAAAATGGCGGCAGCAAGGCCATCAAGACGGCGCCGAAGGAACTGAAAGAGAAATACCAGCAGGTATTTGCGTAAGGAGAACGCCATGAAAAAGAGAAAAGTCAAGGACTTTATTGCCCTATACGCCCCAGAAGACGAGGAAAAGCTGGTGCTGATTCAGGACGGTATCAGCGCGGACAAGACCTTTCTGGATACTTTCTGGACAGCGCATACCCACGCCCTTGCCATGGCGGATGTAAAGACCAGACAGATGATCTCCGGCCAATGCTACCTGAGCTGGCCGCTGACGGACAAGGAGCGGGATGCCGGCGACTATTCCAAGCGGTTTGCCAAGGGCCAGATCTACCGGATCAAAGCCCGCGGCTGGAAAGGCGATGCCCTCAGCGAACCCCAGTGGTATGTCACCGAAGTGCTGGAGGAGGATGTACCCTGTCCGGCACTGGAGGAACTCTGGGCGGAGTACACGAAGCCTGTTCTTCTGAAGGACGAAGTGCTGGGAACCCTCACGCTGGATCGTGAGATGAGCACATTTGATGGGACCTGCAAGTGGATGGGAAAAGAAGTGCGGATCTCGTTGGATGTGGAGATCGAAAGGAAAGCGTCCTGGACCCGCGTCACCAATGTGATGAAGAAGCTGCTGGCAGAGCAGGAAGCGTGGGACAAGTCCCTACGGGCGATGGCGGCCCAAAAGCTCACCGCTCAGGCCAACGAGTGGCTGGCGGACAATGACCAGACCGACAGGGACCCGGAGAAAGACCCCATCACCAAGGATGAGTTTGCCCGGCGCATCCTGCTCACCGAGTTTACAGTATCTCCCGGCGGCCGTTTTACCGCCTGGTATGAGGACGACGATATGTTTTGGGGCCATGTGATCACTGTGGATGGAACGCTGAAAAAAGGCCCCGTTGACGCTGAGATACAGGGCTGACAACAACCGTTTACAGGAGGAGGTATCCATTATGTGCGAGCACTGCCGAACCATTCAAACATGGAGAAAATTTGATGCCCCCAAGGACTATCTGGCCTGTATTGCCTATATCCAGCAGTTGGTGGGACAAGGCCAATTTGAACTGATGGCAGAGGAATCCACCTGTTCGCTGGAGAAGGTAAAGACTGAGGATGGATGGGCAGACGAAATTATGGCTCACACGGTCCGATGCAAACACTGCGGTCAGATCTTTACCTGTGTGGTCAACACCTGGCGAGGCAGCGGACACTTCAAAAAAGGCAAAGGATGACACAGAAAAGGCGGTGAAATGATGAATCAGACAGAAGAAACAAAATTTCGGGAGCAAATTGACCAGTGGAATGATGCGGACGAGTTCTCACGATGTATTGAGGCTATCGAAGCCATCCCGGAACAGGAGTGGGGTTATCTGCTGACCGTCAAGCTGAGTCGGGCTTACAGCAATCTGGCGGTGCTGGGGGATCACAGCGCCCACGGCAGGGATGGTGAGGTGGATGGAGAACTCCTCGGACACGCCATTGATCTGCTGGAGTCCGTTCGCCTTCAGGGAGAGAACGACCCTTACTGGAACTCCCGGATGGGCTATTCCTGCCTGATGGCATACCGCTCCGCTGCCACCGCCTATGAATACGCAAAACGCTGGCTGTCCCTGGCCCCGGATGACCCGGATGCCCAAGAGCTGGTGCGGGACTGTGAGAAATATCTGGAGGAGGAAAATTCCTTGGAACTGGATTGGAAAGAGCGGGAGGAGATCATCCGGCGGGAGACCATTCCCCCTGCCGACGATGACATCCTCGGCCATGTGAAAGTACATATCGACCAGCAGTTCGGCGTCTATACCCAGCTCCTCACGGACGACAGCGACCCAGATCACCCTCTGGAGATCGCCGTCATCCCGCCCCGACAGGAGCATGACTACTACACGCTGGTCACCGTCGGCCTGAGCCGGCATCGGATGGGTTTCCCGGAGGAGCGCCGGGAGGAAAAACTGGAACGGGCGGAGCTGCTCATCAACCTGCCCCGAGATTGGAAGCTGACAAAGGTGGACTGCCGGGAGGAACTGTGGAGCTGGCCCATCCGGATGATGCTGGCCACCGCCCACTTCGCCATGGAGGACCCGGAGGTAGGGCTGGAATCCAGAACTACACTTATGGAGGGTGAGGATGGTATCCCTTTTGCAGAGAATATGGACCTGCGGGGCGAGATCCTGCTCTGTCCCGGTGTGTTTGGGGAGGAGTCCTTTTTCTGCCGCCTGCCGGACGGGGACGAAGTCAACTTCTATCAGGTGATCCCCCTCTACCGGGAGGAGCTCCAATACAAGCTGGAGCACGGCTCGGATGCCCTGCTGGACCTCTGCCCAGACGAGAGCCTGGAGGTCATCAATCCACACCGGCTGAATGTGGTCACCGACCGAGAGAAAATCAGCTACGACCCAGCGGAGATGGACAACGCCGCAGACCAGATCAAAAAGATCCAGGAGCTTCACCTGCCAGTGGACGAATTGGACGCCTGCAATCTGATGGCTTTCTATCTGGGGTGGGCCATCAAGCGGGGCCGGATGAGCAACCCGTTCCTCTCCCGGTATCGGGAGATCGTGGAGGCGGTCCAGTCCGGAAAGGGGCCGGATCTTCGGGTATTCATCCTGGACAACCTGGATGGGAAATTGTCTACTCAGTTCTTTGACCGGAGATGCTCCGGTTTTGCCCAGTGGTACGCCCAGGACAACCGTTCTAACCCCTATGTCTACCGCCGGGACTGTCGGAATATCGTCTTGTCCAGGCTCAAATACCGTGTCTGGAACAGTATTGCGGAAAAAGAAGCGGCCTACCTGCTCCTTCCATATACCGAAAAGAACCGTCAGAGTGTGGAGCACCTGCTGGATGAGCGGTTTCAGCAGTATCTGGAAGCGGAATTTGCAGATGACCCCGAGGAGCGGGTGGCGCGGGCAGCGGAAGGAAAACCAGCTGTCATTCCTGACTGGGACGGTCCCCTGTTCTGCTACGCTTCCGAACGCGTCGCCCAGGATGGGTGTAAGGTGCAGATCATGGACCGGCTGTTCCCCGAGCGTGAGGATATGGGTTGGGAGAGCGGTTGGGCCTTCTACTCTGGGGACGAGGGCGATGTGTACGGTGAAGGGGATGAATACTACGAGTCGCACTGCAGCTTCTATGATATTCGGGACATCTGCCGCATCGATCCAGACATTATCCCGCTCCTGAATCTGCCCTATGGTACCATGCAGATGCGCGGAGAAGATGGAGCGTGGTATGAGGTGATATGCGACGACGAAGGCGAGGAGGAAACCTAAATGAACAGCGAACAAATTACAGCATTTTTGCAAGAGCATTGGTACATTGCCTCGGTGCTCATCGGGGCCGTGATTTTAATTGGAGCGATCTGCAACTGGAACTGGCTCTGCGACCCCACCGGTACACGGGATGCCCATCGACACAGCAGAGGATACCGGCGGGTGGTTTTCTTTCTGCTGGGTGTCCTCTTGATTGTGGTGAGCATCTGGGGATTTGTACTGAAATTGAAATAGGAGGAGAAAGACTATGATGACTGAGAAATATCCCACCTGGCTCATCGGCCATGTGAAAGAGTGGGCGGAGAAGCGTCTGCCCACCGTGACACTCTGTTCCACCACCGGCAGTGAACTGCTGGAGGTCTGGTATTACGGAGATCTGCTCACGGTGAAGGGAGAGCCCCAATCCTATATCGTAGATGGCGATGCGGCTCCCGGACTGGTGGCAGCCCGTGACCCGGAGAGCGGCGAGGAGTTCGTCATCTTTGACGGTGGACGGCATGGCTACGACAATCTGTTCTGCGATGAACATGATCCAGCCCAGTTGGAGCACCGTCCCCTCACGCGATACGAGATCCCAGCCTCCAAGCTGGTGCTGGAGCTGGGTTACAGCATTGACTATGAGGATGAAAAAGCAACATTTGAACCGGATGAGGCAGATACCGTGGAACTGATCAACGGTGAACGGATGCCCTGGGAACAGGTCAAGCGGGACGGCATCGACTATATCGCCCTTTACTATGTGAACGAGAAAGGAAAACCAGTCCAGATTTTGGACGCAGAGCTGGCATAGGTACAGCCATTCCATCCTTTGATGATTCGAGGAGGTGCCCTATGACCCAAGAAGAACAGATCCGCCTCTACCGGCTGATGGAAAAGCTCAACTGGTTTTTCCACCAGGAGATGCACTATCTGGATGGAGATATTGCGGAGCAGACCGCACAGGAATGTTACCCGGAGATTTGGGAGTTTACATATGATATTTTGTGGAATGATCTGCCCAAAGAGATGCAGGAGCAGCTCATGGACGAGGAGAAGCTGTAATGTCCATAACCGCTTATAAAATAGACGCCGTCGGCCATGACCGAACCGGCGAAGACTATGGCTATGTAAATATCATGTACCGCTATGGCAACAAGCAATCCTGCCCCCGACCGGATCAGTGCGAAAAGATGGAAGTCATGTGGGCGGATGAGAGCGTCTACGGACCTCCTGCCCCTGGCAGCAAGGTGGGCGACTTTATAAAGACATGGCTGATGGGCTCCTGGGACTGCGGGGTATTTACCCACCGGGAGATCGCCCAGCGGCTGATGGATACCTTCACCGGACTGAAATTCAAGGAACTGGCGTGGTTTGAGAACCCCAGGGAGAAAACGCTGAAAAACGGCAAGCCCCGTGCGCGCCGGGCCAAGTGGCTGCCGGACCGGGAGGTGGATCTGGTGTATCTCTACTCCGACTACTATATTGACGCAAGAGAACCTACTTCTGCCCAAACCGACTTTTTCACCGTCACAAGGATGGACGCCTGGGGCGTGAGCACCTGGTTTATGTGTACCCCACAGGCCGCCGAAAAACTGATCGCCATGGATTATGACAATCTGGTCGTCAAGGAAACCACCATTGTGGGATAGGAGAAAATGAATGATGACTTTGGAACAACTGTCCCCCAAGGGCGTAAAGCGAGAACAGGCCATTTTGTAGCTGGGTGAGGTGGAAATAGTATGACACGGCAGGAGCAGAAGGCAGTCAAGGAATTAAGCGAGATGATTTCCAAAAATCTAAAAGTAATTGCCAAAGAGCATGGCTTCAACGTGGTTTCAGACTGCGCCTATAAGGTCCTGGGTGATTTCTTATATGAAGTGTTTCTATCAGCGCCCCCTGTCAGGTGTGGGACTGCCATAAGAGCAGTCGTTTCCACAAAGCCATGCGTCATTGACAATGTCTTTTGGGATGTATATGAAATGGGTGAGGTAGCCCGGAAGAAACCGTTTAGTTTCCATATCACAGCGGCGCATTCCCCTTCCGCTCATATCATCAAGGAAATGGAACTACCGGTCCTCACGGTGGACGCAGCAACCTTGGTCATGAATGAGGCGTTTTGCCGGTCCAACAAGTCCATTCAAGACCATCATAGCCGATGCAGTACAGTCTCCGACTTCAAAGCGAAGATTCTCCATGATACTGCGCCGACCGCACGATTGAATGTCGTACTGTGTGAAATCGCAGAAGGGAATTTCCGCCAGGCAATGCTCCTTGCAGAAAAGGAGTTGGAAAACGAACCTTATGGCCTATTTAATACAGTAACCGATGGCGGGATAAAGAGCATATACGATTATGTGAAAGAGTTTTGCCAGAAAAAGCAGTAAGTATATGCGGTCGCTCCTTCGGCCGATCCGGAAACTGCCGGGAAGCTGATCGCCATGGATTACGACAATCTGGCCATAAAGGAAACTACTATTGTAGGATAGAGAAAGTAGGTGCCTTATGTACCAAATTGCATATCTTGGCCGCTGGGAAACTCTCCCGGAAACGGCCGCCGCTATTTATGAACACGATATTCCCAAGCTGGATGCAATGCTTCAAGGCGGGCTGGATCTGGGTACTCCCATCCAGCTCAGCGAATACATCAAGCTGATGCCGCTGGAGATCGCAGTTTTTCAAAACGATGTGCCCATGATCCATTTCCTGTTGGAGCATGGAGCTGATCCCGATTTGGCGGTAGAAGAGCCCCTGCTGCTCACCGCCGCCCGCTGTTGTGGGCCGGAGGTGGTGGCGCTCTTTGCTGGACAGGCCGCAAAACTCAGCTCGAAGCAGAAAGAGCGGGCCTTCCAGGAAGTGCGCTGGGGCAAGCGCCCGGAGAATATCCAGGTGCTGGAGCAGGCCGGGATCACAGTGGACAAGTTTGGCGGCGAGGCATTCCGGGCCGCTGTGTCCGAGGGCAATACCAAACTTGCCCGGCTGCTTCTGGAAAAAGGGGCAGACATCAATTACCACAAGCCGGACATGGTGTTTCCGAACGCCTCCACCGCTGTCACCGAAGCGGCTCGGCATAAGAATCTCCCCATGGTGCGCTGGCTTGTGGAACAGGGGGCCGACATCACCATTGCTGACAAATACGGCGACCGGCCTTACACCGTGGCGGTGCAGAACAAAAATCAGGAGCTGGCTGACTACCTGAAGGCGCTGGAGCCGGAGGAATGGCACAACGAGCAGGAAAAGCTCCGGCAGCTCATGCCCTATAAGCTGCCCGCCAAGCTGGTGGAATATCTGAAGACCGGCCCCCTGCGGCTGGAGTTCCCGGAGCAGGAATGGGTGAAGTGGGCGGAACTCTACTCCTTTATGGATGTGCAGGAGATGACCTGGAAACGGAAGAAGCTGCTCTCCCTGATGGCTGCTATGGACAATTACAGCGACTACCTGCTGCTGTGGAGCCCCAGAGACAAAAAGCTGTGGTATCTGGACATCGAGCATGAGGAATTCCACCCTCTGGCCAAATGGGATGACTTCATCACAGACCCCGGCAGGTATCTGAACGGGATGATCGAGGGCGAGTTTGAGGAATAAGGAGCAAGGCCATGACATCCATAGACTTTCTGAACAAAGTACATAAAAGCCTGGACTCCCAGGAATACAACCTCTCTTATTCCCCGGCCAAGTCCAAAAACTTCATGCTGTACGGCAACGGCAATTTTATCGGCGGCCTGTTCGATGAGGAACTGTGCTTCGTCTATGCCGACAGTGTGAGCGAACTGCTGGGACACCCGGAACCCGTCTACCGCGGCTACTCCAGCACCGCCCAGCACAGGATGCTGGCGATTCCGGAGGAACACTGGGAGAAGGCGCTGAAACTTCTTTATGCCGAGAAATTTGATTGGAGTCGTTTGGTGTACGACATCACATACACCAGCATTGGTGCGGCTGTGGTGGAGGACTTCTACGACGAGAATGTGGTGTTTCTGCGCTTCTGTTTTGAAAAGGAGCTGTTGAAAAAGAACCCTCTGGACCGGCAGGGCCGTATTCTGCGGATGGTCTATCTCAATCAGGACCTGACAAAAGCGGGCAAATATCTATTCCCCAGACTGATGCAGAAGTTCCTTGTTTTTACAGACCGCAACGGAAAAACCAGTCTGGAGACCATGCTGAAACGGTGGTACACCCAGCTTGAAAAGGAATACCGCAGTTAGACAGCGGGATAAGGAGGAAAGCGACATGACAGAAGAAAACAGAACCTACATCACCCATCTCAAGGCCGCTGATATCCCGTGGCACCGGCTCACCACCGCCTATGGCCGGGGGACGGACTTCCCGGAGCATTTTGCGGTTCTGGAACAGATGCGTGATTTGGCATCCGTCAAGGAGTCTCTCTACGAGCTCACCACCAACATGGAGCACCAGAGTACCCTCTGGCACGCCACCCCTTTCGGCATGGTGTTTCTGAGCCGGATTTTGGAGAAGGCCCTCGCGGAGAGCGGACAAAACTCTGTGGCCCATTTCCTGGCTGGGGAACTGCTGGACTTCTTTGCCTGCATCCTCCAGTGCTTCCACGATGGGGATGAGATGGAGCACGCCTCTCCCCTCCCCTGCTTCTCCGATTTGCTGAAAGAAGAATACCTGTGGTCGGAGGAATACGACGAGGAAGAAGATGAGATGCGCTACGAGGAGGACGAGGTCTTTCCAGATGACCTGTTTTACAGCTTCTATTACTACTCCTGGCAGGCGGTGCTGGCCTGCCGGGATATATTGGAGCAGGCCCCGGCGGAGTTTGCCGAGCCTGCCGCCGCAGTGCTGAAACTGCTGTAAAGGAGAATGATCTATGTTTGAAGAATTCTATGAGATGTACGAGCCTGAGGAGCAGGAAGTGGTCGCTCTGATCAATCGCTGCATTGGGGGCGGATATAACTGGAAAGGAAACTTTTGGGAAATGACCGTTGTGACGCTGGGCGTGGTGTTTTGTGACACCGGCAAGGTCAGCACCAAAGAGGAGCGGCTGGAGTGGCCGGTCACCGATGAGGAGCGTAACAGCGAAAAGGGCTGGGAACGCTTTCAAAACGAGCAGATCTGCCGCCTGAAGATCCGCCGGATGAAAGAGGAATGGGCAAAAGATCTGGTGGCATGGCCCTGGTGTATCTCCCAGGTGGTCAAGGCCCACGAGGACTGCCCGGAACTTCAGGCCGTTCTGGACGAGTACCACAAGCCGGTGGTGATCCAGGACCAGGTGCTGGGTGAGCTGAAGCTGGACAAGGACTATGATACCTTCGAGGGAGAGATCCAGTGGTGCGGAAAGGATGTGCTCCTTTCTCTGGAGGTCAATGCTGAAAGCAAGCCCTCCTGGACCCGCGCCCGCAGTGCCGCCAAAAAGCTGCTGGCCGACTGCGAAACCTGGGACAAGGCCATGCGGGAGCTTGCGGCCAAGAACCTGACCGAGCTGGCTAATGAATGGCTTTCACAGGATAATGAAAATGCCCGCAACCCGGAAACTGATCCCATCACAGAGGAAGAACTTGTCCGGCGGATCAGCATGACCAGCCTGTCCGTCACCTCCGGCGGCAGCTTCACCGCCTGGTTTGACTGCGATGAGATGTTCACCGACCATGCGGTGACGGTCTACGGCTCCTTGAAAAAGGGCCTCAAAACTGCCAACATTGAGGGATAAGGAGGCGCAGAGATGAAGCTGAACTGTAAACGCATGGATTTTACATATACCCCCGGCGAGGAAATCTTCAACTTTCCCGAGGAATCGGGACTGCCCTTTCTCTTCGATGTAGAGGAAGAACTGACCGGCGATCCTGCCGCCATGGATGCGGTGGGAGAAATGCTGGATAAGGCGGAGAAATTGGCGGAAAAGGCCAAATCCGCCATCAAAGCGGCGCTGGCGGACGAGGACAGCCGCTACCATAGCGTTGTGACATTTTTCATGGAGTTCCACCGGGACGATGTAGGCCCGGATATTGCGGCGGAACTTTTTCCGGGAACCGCCCCATCCAAGCTGTCCTTTGCCGAGATGGCGGACTTTTTGAAGCTCAAGCGGTTCGGCAGCCTGGTGGATAGTGAGATGAATCAGCAAGTTTTCATTATGGATCTGTCCTTCAATCCGGAGATCACCGACGAGCTGATGGTGGTCTACTTTGACTTGAACAAGGAGATTTTCTGTATCACACATGAGAGCTGAGGAACAAAAAAGAGAAAAATATCTGCCCACACTTCTGGTTCAGCAGATCCGCCTGCAATGGTATAAAGACTGCCGGGGCGGAAATGCGGCCGCACAGCGGAACCAGTATCCCAGAGCGATGCGGCTGCCGAAAGACTTCTTCTCTTACTATTCCTTTGGCCTGCCAACACACTTTGTATCGATTTTACAGAGGCCCGATGGATTTCAGATCGATAGGGACTGTCGTAGACTGATGGAATGGAAGCCGAATGGCACAATGCGGCTTCACCCTTTTGAACTGATTCAGCAGGAGTCCGGAATCCAAGTGCGTTACCGCTATGATTGGCATATTGGTGCGATGCCGGAGCGATATACCTACGATAAGACCGGACAAAAACTCCCCCTCAATGAGCTGGCACTGGGTTTGATTCCTGGTGATTATGGTCGGGCTGTCTGCAATGGGCGGTTTCGGGACTGGGATACAGGAATCTGGTATTATGTGCTGGACATTTTGAATGTGATGCCGCTTGCAGAACCCACCGACTCATTGACCAGTTTTATGGACAGAGAACCCAGTAAGATATATACCAAGATCGACCGGCTGTGGTGACGAAAGACAGGAGGATACCCACATGATTTCCACAAAAGATTTATCTGGCCTTCCCAATGCGGAGCGCCTGAAAAACTTCTGTAAAGGGCTGGCGGCTCTGGACATCATCATGGTGGAGGAGGAATGGAGTTTCATCCGCCACTATACATACAACCCCGCATGGCGAAAAGGCAAAGAGGCATTCTTTGCCACTGATGGCAGTGACCAGAGCATGATCGTCATGTTTGCGCCGGAAGGCTGTGTAATCAACGGTGTGGATTCCGAACTCTACGACTGGGAGGAAAAACTTCCCCGTATCGAAGACCTGACAGATGGAATGCCCTCTGCTTTACAAAAGATCATGGGCAGCCGTGAAGTCAAAAAGATGAAAAGCACCTTCTGCGTCTGGACGGAAGATGGCACCACATGGCACTGCAATCCCATGGACGGCGAGGACGCATCCAAGGATCTGCTCTCCACGATTGATGGCAATCCACAGACCTATGTGGAGTATGGAAAGTGGTTTTACCCAGCAGACCTGCCTTTGGAGGCTCTGCGCCAGCTTGCTGATGGGGTTCCGGTGACAAAAGAACTGGTCACTGCGTTGAACCCGAAACGCAGCGAATGGGAAGAAATCAAGGCGGGCCTGGATAAGATTAGGTATCCACATGAACTTTGATTCACAGCAGACAGGAGATGAATTGAATGATCAAAGAACGCATCCCCATCTCCGGAGATCTCAAAAGCAAGGTCAGGCAGCTGATGGAGTACGCCGGATGGCAGGAAGGGCGAAAAGTGGACATCTCCATTGCGGAGAAGTATTACGCCGATCACGGTGTCCCGATGATGAAGACCACCCAGCGGTTTTACCGCAAGTATTTCGGCCTGTGCTGTGAGTGGTATCTGGAACAGAAAAAACTGAACTGGGCAGCTGACTTTCAATTCGCTTTGTTCCCTTACCTGGTCAACGGAATCAAAAACCATTTGGAGGACGCCTATTTCCGGGATATGTCCGGCTGTGAGCTGGCGGAAATTGAGCAGGCAGCTGGTCAGAAGTGCCAGCCCATCGGCCACGTCGGCTATTACTACCCGGCAGAGGTCTGGATCTCTGAGTATGGGAAACTGTATGCGAAATATGAGTACCAGGATGAGATCGAGTGCTTTCCAGATGTGTTTGCCCTGATCGAACGGGAACTGCGGCAGTGCAGATTTGATTCCGCTGCCATGAAAACGGTTGAGGCACTGGATGGAAAGCTGTGAGAACGCATCAAGGAGGAACTGACATGAGCATCAAAGAAAAACTGGAGTCGTTGGGCAGAAACAGCATTCAGCTGAAAATTGCCAGAAAAGAGACATACAAGCTGGGTGCCACCCGCTTCGGCGGGCAGCCGGATGTGCCGCCGGACTTTGTTTGGCCCACCTATGAGGGCGAGAGCTATGACCATGTGGTGAAGGATCGTCCTCTCACTTTCCTGGCTCAGTTCAACTGTGCGGAGCTGGCCCAGTTTGACAAGGAGCATCTTCTGCCCGATCACGGCCTGCTCTCCTTCTTCTATGAGACGGATACCCAGTGCTGGGGCTATGACCCCAAGGATCAGGGCTGTGCCCGTGTCTACTGGTTTGAGGACACTTCCGCGCTGTCCTCCGCCGATTTTCCGGCGGATATGGAGGAAGATTTCAAGTTTCCGATGGTCAAAATCAAGATGGACTCAAAATCCTCCTATCCTTCCTGGCAGGACTTCAGCGAGGTGTTCCCAGATGAGGAGGATGACGACGCTTTCAACGATGCTTGGGAGGAACTGACCGGTGAGGACGCAGAGGACCCGGCTGACCGCTCCCAACTGCTGGGTTGGCCCGATGTGATCCAGAACAGCATGTTTGACGAGTGCGACCTGGTATCCCAGGGCTACTATCTGGGCGACGGCTGGCTCAATATCCCCAAGGAGGTTCGTCAGCAGGCGGAAGAAACGGCCCGTGACCGCTGGATGCTGCTGTTCCAGCTGGATACCGTGGAGCAGGGTGACTTCGAGTTGATGTTCGGAGACTGCGGGCATATCTATTTCTACATCACCAAAGAGGATCTGGCAGCCCGCCGCTTTGATCGGATATGGCTGGTCCTCCAGTGCTATTAAAAGTATGAAACAGAACTTTACTACTTGGCGCAATCAAATATTGCAGAATCCTCAGAACATTTCACCGTTGAAATTTGGAATGTCACAGGATGAGATCATGGAGATATTCGGCAAGCCCGATGCTGTTTCCACGATGAGAAGCGGCGGGAAGCCCTTAATTCTCAAATACCATGACATTGAACTGCATTTTGATGGAAAAGCCCATCATGGGCTCCATTTGATCTATAGCGACGATGAGATCGAGTTGAGTATCACAGCCGAGCACGGAGAAATGCTCCAACCGATCACCAGCACAAAGCCGGTGGACAACGAGTTTTTCCTCAAGGATGGAGCGGTTTACTTCTCCGGCCTATATGAAAACGGCTTGTTGAAGGGTGTTGCGCCCAAAGACTTCTGCTGCTGGCGTTACTGGGGCAAATCCTCTACGGCCTGCTTTCTCGGCGGGATTCGCCTGCGTGGAGCAGACCCGGCATCGTTTCGGGTGTTAAACTATGCCTACGCGATGGATAAAACAGCCGTCTACACCACCAGCGGGAGAATCTCGGATGCAGAGCTGGCAGCCTTCCAGGTGTTGGACAATGGCCAGAACGATTCGGGCGCGCCACAGGGATATGCAAAGGACAGCCGGCAGGTCTACTTCCACAACGGAGACGGCAAGGTGAAGATCATCAAAGGCGCGGAAGTTTCCTCTTTCCTCTCGTTGGGCGACACCTATTTTGCCAGGGATGAGAAACGGATCTATGCCTACGGCAAACAGCTTTCCAAAGCAGAGCTGACTTCCTGGGAACTACTTGGGCACTGGTATTCCCGCGATGCCAAGCGGGTGTACTACCTCAACCGGGAGATCAAAGGGGCGGATCGGGACAGTTTTACGGTATGCACCCCGCTGGATGCACCTCCGCTCGCTGACCATTTGGCCCGCGATAAAGACCACTTTTACCAGAACGATGAGATAATGGAAGAAACACAGTGGCTGGAACAGCTGCGCAAAATGGCCCAAGAACCGTAAACGGAGGAAAACGACAATGGACTATTTGAAGATATTGCGTGAAACCCCTGATTTGGCAGAGGAATTTGATTCGCTGTTTGACTTCTTCCTGCTGGATGAGTTATCCCCGCGGGATGACGCGGAAGGCCGATGCACCTTTTCCCTGCCCGGTATGGCCTTTGCCAGGGATGGCTCCGGCGGAGAATACCACCTGTTGGAAGATGGCTCCATTGGATATTACAGCAGCGAAGGTGAGGCAGGCCGTCTGGCCGAGAACATGGATGACCTCTTTTCCCTGATCGTGAGCTGTATCTGCTGGCACGACTGCTGTGACGCAAAGCACTATGTAGATTCCAAAACACTGGAGGAATACGGGCAGAGACAGCGCAACTGTAACTTGGAAGATATGGATATGGACAGCTGGCGGCGGGTGTCTGATGCTCTCGGCATCCCTGCCGATGAGCCGCTGGCTCCGGTTCTGGAGCGGTTCCGCAAAGCAACACAGCGTCAGCCTCTGTATCAGTGTATTTTCCATGAGGATGATGGCAGCCTCACCGAATCATACGGTTTGATGTTTGAATGAGAAAGGAGCAATTCCTATGAAATCATTTGACCCCAATTACAAACTGCTGGACGAGATGTATCAGGACGATTACTATCCTGCTTTTCTGGTGGACAAGGTAAAGGACGAGCTTCAGAAGGTCATCGATCTGCTGGAGAGCGGCGAAACCGCCACCGGAGTGGTGCAGGAGACACTGGACGAGGCGGTCTGCGGCATCAATGATCTCCAGGAGGAGTTTGACGAGAACGACAGCGAGATCGAAACGGTGGCACGGGAATGCATTGCGGCAGCCGTGGCCTATATTCTGGAGTGGTTCAATATCCCCATTGACACTGAGGAGGCCATCCGGGAAAGAGACTGGTGATACCCATGGCAGAAAAAGAACTGGTCATTTGCGATGAGTGCGGCAGCCTGTTTTTCAAAGGCTCCTCACAGATGATGGGGCTGTGTCCGGAATGTGCCCATATTCTCTATGGCTACCCGAATTGTCCCCATCATTTTCAGAATGGCCGGTGCGTGAACTGCTGCTGGGACGGCTCAGAAAGTGAGTACATTAAACACCTAAAAAAAGATTGAAAGAGGAAGCTATCTGCGAAAGGAGCTGGTGACGACTATGGCGTGGGGAGAATGTCCGCGATTTGACCATATGGCTGTCACTGTACCCAGCAGACCAGAAAAAGAGGAGACTTGCTTATGGCTGACTTCAAGCAACAGATCGACGACGCGCTGGACATTCTGAAATTTGACGGAGCTGTGCAGGACACTCTGGCCGAACTTCGAGAAAAATGGAGCGCACAGGTCCCGATGCTGCTGGAGGAACGCTTTGATGCCGTCGGCGTCCAGTATATGAAACTGCCCCACGAAAAGGGTGTGGACGCTCTGGGTCAGGAGCTGTCCGCCTTCGGCTGGGCACTATATAACCTGGATGCAGAGGACGAGTATCTGTTTATCCTGATCCCAGAGGAAGAACGCAGCGAACTGGAACACTTTTGTAAAAAGCATGGGCAATACTGCCGCCTGATGAAACAGCCCGGACGAAAATGGGGCGCCCATGCCAAAGAGCAGGACCCCGGGGCTCTGATGCCCTGCGAGGAATACATCCTTGAGACCGAGCACGACTATTTCTTCAATTCTCTGGCAGGGGACTTTGCGGCCGGGGAATGGAAAAGCATCCATTCCGAGGAATGGAAATATGGTTGTGTGGCAGATCTGCGCTGCCGTCCGCCGAAACTGACCCGCTCCATGAGTCTATGCCATTTCGGGTGCATTTCCTATTCGAATCAAACCGGGCTGTATGCCGCTTCAAGGGCCTCCGCAAGTGGAGTGATTGGAAAGGCATTGCTATGCAAAAACCCCAATACTCTAAACTTTTTTGAGCCTTCCCCCATCGGATATGAGGGCGCACCGAAATCTTTTTTCTGGGCCGACTATTCCCTCTGGGTGGGCGATCCCACCAACGCTACACGGATTGAACTGACCGGCCGGGGCACCTGCCAGGATGTAAAAAACTGGCCGCTACACAAGGATGGCTGGAGCGGCACCTACCACTGCGGCATCACGGCGGACGGGCTTGGCCGGATCTATTTTTCCAATGAGTGGTACAAGGGGCACATTTACCGCTGGGAAAATGGCAAGGTCACGGAGCACCCCTTCCCTTTGTACGGATACGACCACCTCTCCGAAGCAGTTCCCGTTCCCGGCACAGGCCGCATCTACATGATCCACGCCGTCAGCGGCAAGTGGCGGGTGAAGGAATGCCTGCTGGAGCTGGACATGGACACCGGGCGGTGCCGAATCGCCGACCTGCCCGGAATGGGAGAGGGGCTGAAACTTCGCTGGTTTACCGAAGATTGGCTGCTGGTGCAGGGAAACGGCGAGATCCTCTCTGATGATTTTGCCCAGCTTATCAACATGAGCACAAGGGAGGTGCTGCGCATCCGTCCGGGGATGTTCGGAGGCGAAAAGATGCAGCACATTGGAGTGCTCACCGATGGAACGGTGGTCATCGTCACCCGACGGAATGGCGTGGGGCCGGTGTTCCGTTACCCCACCGACTTCTGGGGTTTCCTGCGGACGGCGAACAAGCCCCGAAGGCTGGAGCCCTGGCGGGAGTATGCAGAAACTTATCCGAATCTGCCCTTCTTCCTCCCAGGGAAGGAATCCAAATTGCCACAGAAGTGTGCAGACAACCGGCTGGACATGGGAAAAATGCTGCTTCGTCCCCAGTTTGACCAGCTCTCCCCTGAGAAAAGACAAGCTCTCATGGAGCAGCTTTCAGAGCAGTACCACCTGGATTTTGTGCGGATAGAGCACTTTGACCGCTGGGGCCAGAGCTGCACCACTGGAATCTTCAGGAAGGATGGCCGGGAGTTTGTCTTTGTTCCCGGTGATACCGTTACCCTTGGCTGGGACAGGTTTGCCGTGGGACTGAATCAGGAGAGCCGGGCGGAATTAGAGTACCTGTTTCAAGAATGGGAACTGGAGCAGGACCCGGCAGAATTCATTGGAGAAAGCATGGCTCCCGTCCGGCAGGCGGCCATCGGCCCCATGCTGGTGGGCCGGGAGTTGGAGGAACTTTGCTGGGAGCCGGTTCAGATGGAAAATCCCAGATTGACTGCCCACCCTGACTGGCTGAGGCAGTTCCGTGATTTTGCCTGGAGTGACCTTGACAGCCTTACCTTACATCAATCAGCCCGTATAGATCGAACAGAAACGGGCTTTCAGATCTGGATCTATAACCGTACAGACTACCATGCGCTTCTTGAACAGTTGGAAAAGCAAGGTCTTTCACTGCCTACGGCGGATGAGTGGGCCTACCTGTGCGGCGGCGGGTGCCGTACTCTGTTCCCCTGGGGAGATGGGCTGGACTACTCCATGCGCCTGCACTGGTTTGAGGACATGGATGAGGAGCAGGACAGACCCTATGACATGGAGCAGCCCAACTTCTTCGGTCTGTCCATCGCCTACGACCCCTACATGCGGGAAGTGGTGCAGGCTGACAAACTCACCACCTGCGGCGGAGACGGCGGGCGCAGTATCTGCGGCGGACTGGGGCCGTTCCTGGGGTTTCTGCCCTGTTCCCCGCACTGCAAGCCGGAAGTGCAGGAGGACAATGACCTGAACGGCGACTATGACTTTTACCGGCCCATCATCCGGGTGGACCCGGGACCGAAAGGAGATACCGATATGCCTACCACAGAATGGCTGAACAAATACGAATCTATCAAGGACAAGCTGGCCTGCAAAACGGACCTGGAAGCCCATTTTACAGAAAAAGTGATTGGGAGCATGGGGGTGGATGTGCTGGACATCGGCACCGTCCATTTCCCCACCGGGCAGATATTCGCCTGCGATCCGCTGGTGGAGCTGGAGGATACACCGCCCTTTATACAGACCATTCCTGCCGGGACTTATCCCGTGAAGATCTGCGTGGTGCCCAGTGAGAAATACGGCGACCGCTACGCCTGCGTCAAGGTGGAGGTCAGCCAGGAAAAGCCTGTCCGCTATGAGCTGGGTATGACAGGCAGCGAGGAGCTGGACGCGGCGATTGGAGATGATGACTACTTCGGCTTTGGCGTAGACGCCGGGATGGGCTGTGTGGCGGACATCCAGACCCAGGCGGCCTTTAAGGCATACTGGACCAAGCGGCTGGAGGAAGCCCCGGACATCGACCCCTACAACGACCTGTTCTGTGACTTGCTGGAGGAAAACGCCAAAGCCCACCCCAAATATCAGGGAGACTGCGGCGACTGGCTCAACTGGACAGTGCCGGACACCGACTGCAACCTGCCCATCTTCGCCTCTGGCTGGGGCGACGGTTACTATCCCGTCTACTTCGGCTACGACGCCAAGGGCGAAGTCTGCGCCGTGTATGTGCGGTTCATCGATATTGAAGCCAGCTACAAAGAGCAGGAATAAGGAGGTAAGCAATGGAATTACCAAAACGGGCCAGAACAGCAGACTGGGAAAACGGTGTTCTGACCTTAGACGGAGAGAAGCAGTTTGAAGTCCCGGAGCTGCCCCCGGAGATCATGGAGCGGCTGGCTGGTTACACCCTGGTGGGCTTCCATGTGAAAGGCTATCCAGTGACGGATGAACTGCTGACGCCCTTTGCCGGACATAAAAATATGGTCAATTTCGGTGTAGAGAACGGCGCCCTCACCGACGCCTGCTTTCCGGTCTTTGCCGCCATGCCCAAGCTGCGCTATCTGATTCTGGACGGCAACGCCGGAATCAACGGCAGCGGCCTGGCCGCCCTGCAAGGCGGCAAGCTGGACCTTCTGACCCTCAACCGCACCGGACTGGACGATGCCGGGCTGCTTCAGGCGGCCTCCATCCCCAAGCTCTCCCACATCCAGATGGACCATACCGCAATTACCTACGAGGGCCTGCTGGCCATCGCAGGCAACAATTACATCAAGCCGGTGGCCCATGTGCAGTTCACCCAGGAGCAGATGGAACACTTCTCCCAGCTCCAGCGGGAAAAGGCCAAAAAGCCCGTCCAGCTGGATGAGCAGGCGGCGGCGGAATGCCGCAGGGTGCTGTCCGCTTTCTTTGCCGAGATGACAGAATGGGAGCAGTACATGGAGCAGGCCGGGTTTGAAGACGCCGAGGCTGTGCCCCGCCTGCTGGCGATCTGGGAGAAGTATGTGAGCGAAAAGCCCCGTCCGGGCTACCGGCCCCTGGGCCTCTCGTACAGTGCCCAGGGCACCTATAAGGGGGAGCAGTTCCTGGACGCGGAGCAGATCACCAAGAACAAGCTCTACCTCTACACCATAGAGAAAAACACCGGCTTCGACCGCCGCTTTCTCATGAAGCGTGTGGGCGAGGGCTGGAGGATCGACGGACTGCAGGAGCGGCTGAACGGCTGGCAGCGAACAGGATTGTGAGGAAATAAACTATGACTTGGAAATTTGAAACAGCAGGCCCAGACGGTCAATGCAAATTGTTCGGCGTAAACATCTTTGATTACAACTGGCATAACTGCCATGAGGCAGCGAGAGTGATAGACCCCCATTACGGCCTGGAGAAAGTATTTCATGTCTATGAGGCAGAGATTGATGGACAAATCCGACGCTTCGCCGCTGGAGAGTTCTCCAACTGCGTATGGGGATTCTATCTGGAAAAGAACGGATGAGAGGAGCGTGGCGCCATGAAAGCCAGCACCGGAGAGGTCTATACGGTCTACAACCAATATCTGAAACGCTACACCGCCTGCCAGATGGCCTATATTGCGCCGCCGGACTCGGTGAGCAAGCAGCCCTGGGCGGTGGTCCTCTCTCTGGACTGGGTGGGTGACGCCCCTCTGACTGCGGAGGAACTACCCCATCTCCGCCCGCTCTACAAGGACTTCATGTACTGGTCCCGTGACCTCCACCTGCTGCGGGTGCCGATGGAGGTCCCGCCCCAGTACGCGCTGGTGGGCACACTTCCACCCTTCACCGACCAGCCCTGCCGCTCCTACGGCGGCTGGAGTGACGGCTATGATGCGTATCTCCAGATCCGGTGGCAGGCCATCCCGGAGGAGCGGCGGCGGGTCTTCAAGGAGGCCGCGGAGAGCGACGGGGTGACGGAGATCGGCGGTATCCCGGTGAAGGTCAGCAGCCATCGGATCATGGACCAGCACGAGCCATTCGACTCGGCGCTGGAACTAAAGGCGCTGCCCTGCCTCTCCGACCTCATCTGCCAGCGGTGGCACCCGGATCTGCTGGAGTTTTTGCGGGATAATCCCTTTGTTAATAAAGTGACTTTGCTGAACCACGGTCAGAGGACACTTGATCTGCGGGGCACCAGCATCAGAAAGCTGATGCTGGACATGACCGGGCTGGAGGAACTGTGGCTGTGTGAGGGAACGGAGCAGCTCCTATTCCAGAACAAGGGGCCGGACGCCTGTACCATACATGCCCCCGAAGGCGGCAGCGGTCTGACCCTCCAATTTATCGGGGAATACCGCCCGCACACGGAACTGCTGAACCTATGGGGGTTGCATGGCATCCAGCTGAAGGACTTTGATCTGACCGGACTGGCTGCGGTCCATCCCCACCTGAAGGAGCTGCGGCTCTGGGGTGCGCCGGGAAACCTGGGGAACTTCTCCGCCGTGGGAGGGTTCCAGGAACTGACGAACCTCTCCACCTTTGACCTGTTCGGCTTTGGCGCAGCTGACATCCCCACCCCGGAGCAGATGCCGTAGCTTCGCTGGTTCTGGATGACCAGCCTGCCGGAGACGGCGGCAAAAGCGGCAAAGCAGCTCTGGAAAGGCAAGCCGGGAATGGACCTGCGGATCACCAAGCCCCGGAAACCGGAGTGGCTGGCGCAAAACCTGGATAATCCATTCCGAGGCTGGGACGGTGCGGAGCATATCCCCGCCTCCGCTGCGAAAAAGGCAGCCAATCAATACCGCAAGACCCGTTCCCAGCTGATGAAGCTGGCCGCTGAACCGGGCGAGGACGCCCAGGCCCAGGCGCTGGATGCGGTGACAGCCTATACCCAGACCTTCAACAAGATGGGCTTTATCGAAACCGAGGAGCGGGATGAAATTTACATGGCCCTGCGGGGTATTCTGGATACCCTGCCGGGTGATACGCTCCAGAAAGATGCCCTGATTGAGAAGTTCGATGAGCTTCGTGATTTTTGAGGATGTGAGTCTATGATCCGAATCATCGATGAACCCTATTTCACCCACAGTGCCTACAGCGCCTTCACCACCGGTATCCAGGTAAAATGCCCCAAGTGCCATGGCGCGGGTGTGGTGACAGCGGATGAGGATGACGCCTATTTCCGCTGCTTGAGCTGCGGCCACCGGATGACGCAGGATCGGACGGTCTACCGCTATGATGTCCATAACCAATGCAGGAACTGCGGCAGGTACTATCGGGTGGATATTGAAGATGAGGCAAAGCAGCGCTTTCCCGTCCTCCATGTGGCCTGTCCCTACTGTGGGAAAACCATGCCGGGGGAGGTACACAAGACGGTGGAGGCTTTCTCCTATGGTGCGGAGATTCAGGGCGGCAAGGACCCCTGGTTCGGCCTGGAACTTTGGTTTTTGACCTTCTTCCAGGGTAAGCCGGTCTGGGCCCTCAACCGGGAGCACCTTGCCTATCTGATCGACTATCTCAGCGCCGACCTGCGGGAAAAGCCGATGGGAAGAGCGAAAATGACCCAGGCTGACCATCTCCCCACCTTCATGAAAACCGCAAAGAACCGGGAGCGGATCGTGAAGCTGCTGAAGAAGCTGCAGGAGGGATAAGGATGGAGCAGAAAGTTATTTATAACGGCCAAATTCTTACTCTGACCCGGTTTTGGGCGACAGGAGAACCCTGCCTGTGGATCACCGACCCACAGCAAATCGGAATGCCAAAAATGGAGTTTGTAGGAGGCCACCCGGACGAATACTGCATTTTCCTGAAAAATCTGACGGAAACAGAGCTGTCACAGATCACATCCTTGGACGGTGCTCCACTGGATGTGAGAGAAGAACTGCGATAACACTGAACAGAAAAGGAGAACCCCTATGGCACTACAAGATAAGAAAATCATGCCTCCCCCTTGGCTGGCCCACCGGGAGATCGAGCGATACTCCATTGGCTGGCGCATGGGCTATGGGGAGGAAACCATATACCGATTTGGCGATTGGCTGGACACCCTCTCCCCGGAGGAGCGGACGGAATACCGCAGCCTCTTTCCCGAGCCGGTGACCTGGAAGGGCTGGTGGGATGACGAGGACAGCGGCGAGGTGCTGGAGCATGGTGACTTCTTGGTGGATGCGTGGCAGCCGGAGGGTCAGCCAAAGTACACCCGCCAGTGGCTCCAGCAGGAGTTTACCGCGGGGAGAACGCGAGAGCTGTGCCTGTTCTGGGGCCATCAGCCTTCCGAGGACGGCCAGCTGACAAAAAGCTGCCTCAGCCAGTGGTGGATGGAGGATTTCTGGTCCATCGCCGACACCTATCTCTGCATGGAGCAGTATATGATGGCGGGCAAAGCCCAGCTGTTTGGCGATAGTGAAATCCGGGAGCAGATTTTGAAATGCAGCGATCCTAAACAGATCAAGGCCCTGGGCCGCAAGGTGCGGGGCTTTGACCAGAAGGTATGGGACAAGTTCAAATACGCCATTGTGCTGAATGGCAACTGGTGCAAATTCAGCCAGAACCGCGAACTGCGGGAGTTTCTCCTCTCCACCGGGGACAGTGTGCTGGTGGAGGCCAGCCCCTACGATGCCATCTGGGGCATCCGGCTCCCTGCCAGCTCCCCGGAGTCCCAGGACCCGATGAAGTGGCGGGGACGGAACCTACTTGGCTTTGCGCTGATGGAGGTGCGGGACGAGCTGCGCCGGGTGACACAGAATGAAACGCTTTGCGATTGGAGTACAGTATGGCAGAAATGAAACTTTATGAACTGGTCAACCACTATCACATCGGCACGGAACTGACCTGCGCCGAGGCGATGTTCCTGGCCTGCAATGAATATTACCACCTGAATTTGTCTGAGGAGACCCGGAAGATGTTCTCCGTCATGGGCCTTGGGATGCAGACTGAACAGTCCTGCTGCGGCGCTTTCACTGTGGCGGTGGGGATCATCGGTCTGATGACCGCCAAAGAGGGCCAGACCGATGTAGACAACATGGAAGGCTACCAGATGATTGCTGAATTGACGGATTTCATGCTGGGCTTCTATGGAACGCTCCACTGTGTCGAGCTGCAAAAGCTGGAAATCGTGGGGTATGAAAACCCATGCCACGCCATTGTGGAGGCGCTGGCCAAAAAGCTGGAGGAGCTGCTGGCGGGCCGCAGGATCTTCCGCCCGGCAAATATGGAACAAATCGGTTCATGATATGCCGGAAAGAGGTAAGTCCATGTCTAAACTATCACAGGAAGAAGTACAATCACTTCGCAGCAGGATCTGCCACAGAGACCAGGAACTGATTTCCACTCTGACACCGGAGCAATTCCTTGCCCTGCTGTCTTACGACTATGATACCGGCTTCGCGGCCGGCAAAGCCTCCGCGCAGAAGGAGATTCTCTGTATGCTGGCGGTGGACGGGATGCCCCCGGAGAAAATTGCCCTACTGCTGCGGATGGAGGCGGAGACGGCGCGGGAGATTCTGGCCGCCAAGCAGGCCCACATTGAGAAATGCAGAAAGAGACTGGAACAGGGGGCGAAGCCATGAAAGACCTCTCCCAATACGGAAACCGGCGGGAGAGCGAATGGGAGATCCTTCCATGGATACCCGATCCGCGCCCGCCATTCAAAATCTGGGTGGAGCCGGAGAAGATCGCGCCATTTTTTCTCATTCCCCACCACCCCTATGCGATCTCCCTTCTGCTGAAGATCAGCGACGGATTCCGGACAGAGGAATTCCGACGGCTGGGACTGACCGGCAGCAGCGGAGACTGGGAACGGCTGGTCCAGGGCGTGATCCGGGAGTTTGAGGAAAACAACAGCGGAGAGGATCTGTTTCACTTTGACTCCGACGAAGATGTGTTCTGCGTGTACTCCCAATATATCGATGATTTGATGCTGCTATCCAAGATGATCCGGGCGGCCTGTGACAATGAAAAAACGATGGGGATGTATCTGAACATGAGTGAGGCTGCGAAAGCATGAAAGAGTTGACCACTCATAAAGGGATAACAGTAAAATGCAGTAAAACGGCCATTGAATTTTTCCAAAATGCTCAATCAGTGGATTTCTTTTCTGTGTTGGAGATTCCAGAGGAATTCCAAGGTATAGCGGTTGAGTTTTATGATTTGATTCTGGAAAACGATCATCCCACAGCTTTGCTGGGCTGTCAGGGCGATTATGACATTGCGGTACAGATGAATGAGTTGACCGGCACTATGTCGGGGTGGCATTGGTTCAAATGAGGGAAATGGAATGATCGAGTACATCAAACTCTTTTGGGAGGACGCACCGGAGGGAGAACCGCCGGTCATCTTCTATGAAGTGGATACCGAAAATGAGCGGCTGGCCCATCGCTCCATTGACATCTTTGCAGACGGCCACACCCGCAACATCCCCGACCTTTACGCCGGTGCCATCGAGATCACGCCGATCCCCACCGTAGATGAACTGAACGCCCATGTCTGGGGCGAGGAATTCCACGCCTGCACCATAGAGAAAGCGGAATTTGAGGCCATCTGGGACAGCCGCACCTATAATGGAGAAATAAAAGGCCCGTGTCGCAGAGGCGGAATATGAGAAATAAGGAACATGAGCTCGCATGGCAAAAAGTAATAGAAGCCTGCATGGAGGATGTGAAACACCACTTTTCTGACATCCAGCAGGCCATTGAGTTTGGCTGGTACATCCAGCCGGACAACTACTTTGTGTCCTACATCTTTGCTACCGACGCGCAATTAGAGGCGGCGCGGCGGAGCGGCCTGACGGAAACCATCAATTCCTATCACAGAGAGCAGCTGACAAAGCGCCATTACCCCATTGAGGGAATCAAGGACTGTACCTTTGCCTCCCAGGAGGAATGTGACCGGGAATTTGGCGGGAATTGGTACTACTACTACAAATAATGGAGTTTGCATTATGACTTCATCGGCCATTGTGACGGAGATGAGTGGCCGGAATAAAAGGAGGCGTGACAGATGTATATCAAAAAATACTGGGGCAACTTTATTGGAGGCTCGGATGACAGCCTGAACCTTGTGGCCTTTTTAGAGGATCAGAAAAAGAAGGAAATCTCCCTCAGCGAGATTTTTGCCAAGATCGGTCTGGACAAGCAGAACTGGGATTTCCACCAGACCGTGGAGTATCTGGAGTTCACCCACTCTAATGGCGTGGAGATGGACTTTCACTTCGCCATTGATGTGGTCACCGACCTGGCCGCCATCCTGCTGGAGTGCAGCGTCAGCGGCAGTGTGAGCCTTCAGGATCTGGACGAGTACAACACCCCCGCCCGCCGTATCCGCATCACCGCCACGCCAGGGGAGCATGACGCCATGAACAAGGCTTTGGCGGATTTCGCGCAGAACCCACTGGAATATGACCTCAGTGAGATGATGGACGAGGGGGAGATCCAGGAGATGGCTCGGGATGTGGAATCCCTGCGGAAGGAACTGTACGACGCCGCTGGCCGCAACCGGGACTACCATGTGAAAGCGGAGGATGTGAAACATCTGCTTCCCGACTGGGAGGGTGCCGATGGCTGCATCGCCACCAACCGCATCACGGTGGAGGGCTACAAGGTTGGCTACTGCTATCGGGAGAAGCCGGACGGCGGCTGGGACAGCGGCTGGCGCTTCACTGCTGGTGACGAGAGCGAGGCGTACATGGACGACCCCAACAATGCCGGAATCTACAAGCTGAACACGATCTGCAACGACGATCCCGACATCATCCCTCTGCTGAACACCCCCGCCCCCTGCGCCTTTGAGCGGGATGAAAATGGCGTGTTCCAGCAGATCAAAGACTGGAAACCGGAACAGGACGAGGAGGACCCGGATATGGATATTTTGAAGCAGTGCCAGAAGTGGCATGAAAACGACGAACACCATAAAATTATTGACACTCTGGATGCTATTCCTTCCGAGGAGCGTACCCCGGAAATCGATATGGAGCTGGCCCGGGCCTACAACAATCTGGCGGACCCCAGTGAGCCGGAGGGAAGGAAGCTGCTTCACCGGGCAATGGAATTGATGAAGTCCCACGAGGAGGAACTGGGAGAAACTTATTCTTGGAATTTCCGCATGGGGTATGCCTATTATTATCTGGACCAGGAGGGCCGCGCTCTGCGGTATTTTGAAAAAGCTCTGGAACTGCATCCCGGTGATGATCCTAAGCTCAACACCCGACAGGACATTGAGGAACTGATCGACTGGTGCAGGAAGGGCATTTCCCTGCCGCAGTTCTCGGAGTGCTTCCGGGAACGGACAGAGGACTGGTGGGAAACCTTTGCCGAGATGGAAGCAGAATTGCGCCAGATGATGGACGAGGACAAAGACCACACCCGCGGCGCAGAACTCGTGGCCCAAATGGAAGAAACCCTGAATCTGATCTTTGATGAGATCTCCTTCGAGATGGGCTTCAACGGCGAGAAGTACGAGCTGATCCTCACCCCGGAGGGCGACAAGGTCAAGCTGTTTGAGCTGGTCTACTTCCAGAAGCACGCCCCCAAGGAGGTGCTGGAGCACTGGAACATCCTGGTGGGCCGTCACCCCCTCCAAAACATCGGCCTGCGTACCGAGGAGGGATGGAATATCACTGGGAATGATGTGCAGATTTGGCTGGAGGAGCAGGGTGAAAACAGCTTCGCCATCTCTGCCTACTGTGAAAAGCTGCTGCCTATGCTTCGGGAGGCGGAAGGCCGGGCCTGGTGGATGCTCACTACCCTCACCGACCAAGTGCTGGGTGAGATCCCCCACATGAGATACATAGACAGCTTTGATGTGCTGGAGGAGCCCAAGGCGGAGCCGTCCTTCCTCCTGTCCCAGCTGCCCGATATGCTGAAAGAAAAGGGAGCGACCCTCTCCACTGATCCAACTGCCTATCTGGAGAGCTATCTTGGCTACGAAATGAAAGCCAATGAAGACCCGGAAGCCGACTGGCGGCTGGATGTGATGGCCGGTTCCACCAACTGTGTGCCGCTCATCAACGGCTATTTGAATGTCGACAATGATTTTATGGACAATCTCCACGCTGACGGCGCGGTGGCAGGCTTCTTCTGCTATCCCCTGGATACCCTGCGGGAGGAGGAAGGAACGGAGAAGATCTTCGACTTCCGGGACAAACTGGAGGAAGTGTTCACCACCGGGGACGGCCCGGAAGTGCTCACCCTCACCGGCGGAGCCACCGGCCTCTACTGCGGATATGTAGACTTTATCGCCTGGGACATCCGGGCGGCTCTGGATAAGGCGAAAACCTTCTTCGGGGACAGTGACATCCCCTGGGCCAGCTTCCACACCTTCCGCCGGGAGGCTGGTACTGTGAGCCTGAAAACACCGCCCGAGGAGGAACCGGACGCTGAGGAGCAAGAGGATGAGCTGGACGAGGCGCTGACGGGCATGGACTATATCCCTTACACCCCAGAGAACGCGGAGGAGTTCTTCGCACAAATCGAGCAGTGGAACGACGAGGATGAGTACACTCGCTGCATCCAAGCATTGAACGCCGTCCCAGAGGACTGGCGAACCTATCGTATTGCCTATGCCATGGCACGGGCACTGGAAAACTATGCCATCATTGGGGATCACGATGAGGGGACCCCTAACTATAGGGGAGATAAAGCCCTGCGGCGGGCCATCGAGGCGCTGGAGTCCGTCCGGCAGGAAGGACAGGACAAGTCCCAGTGGAATATGCGGATGGCGTATGCCTATCAATATCTCTACGGACAGGAGGAAAAGGCCATCCCCTACGCCCAGCGTTGGGCGGAGCTGGACCCGGAGGATGAGGACGCCCCAGCGGTGATCCAAGCGTGTCAGGAGGAGATCGCAAAGCGGACCGAGGCAGAGACCGAGGACGAGAGTGACCACACAGGCGTCTTCACCGGCTTTGTGCTGCTGTCCAAGGGAGAATGGGACAAAGAGCAGTTCATCCGGGACATGAAGGAAAAATGGGACATCACCGTGGATGAATACGGCGCCAGTGAGGAGAAGGATGACGACGCACTGGTATTCGAGGTAGGTGATATGCTCGCCGCTGTCAGTCTGGCGGCCTATCCCATTCCCAACGGCGAAGCGGAACTGAACGCAGAAAACAATTATATGTGGGAGGATGCGGTCCAAGTTGCCAAGGAACACCGCGCCCATATCATGGTGGCTATTCTGGGCAAAGAGGAAAAGATTCTGGAGAAGGGTAAGCTCTTCACCAAGCTGGTGGCCGCCTGCTGCCGCCAGAAATACGCCACTGGCATCTACACCAGCGGTGTGGTATTTGAGCCTCGTTTCTATGAGGGCTTTGCCGATATGCTCAAAGAGGACGAACTGCCCATCTTCAACTGGGTCTGGTTCGGCCTGTACCGGAGCGAGGGCGGCTTGAACGGCTACACCTACGGTATGGATGTGTTCGGCAAGGAGGAAATGGAGGTGCTGAACACCGACGCCGAGCCGGAGGATCTGAGGGACTTTTTGGCAAGCCTTGCCTCCTATGTGCTGGCGTGTGATGTGATGCTGAAGGATGGCGAGACTATCGGCTTTTCTGCAGACGATAAGCACACCATCACCCGCAGCCCCGGTGTCAGTCTGCCGGAGGAGCAGATGACCCTGAAGATCTCCTGGGCGTCATCGGACGGTGACCCTGACGATGATGACGATGACCCGGACGATGAAGCACCCGAGGATGAAGAAACCGGTGTTCCCGAGGTCTACACCGAGGAGGAGATGGAGGCCGTCGAGGGGCACATTGATCAGTATTTCGGCAATGTTGAGAATGTGTTCCACGAGTTGGTTTCCCCCGACATCCATGTGGACATCTGCGTTGTTCCGCCTTCGGAGGAACGGGACTACTACACTCTGGTCACCATGGGTATGGGCGCCCACCGGATGAATGTGCCGGAGGAACTGGCGGAATATAAGCTGGAGCGGGCGGAGCTTGCCATCGCTCTGCCTGCGGACTGGAAGCTGGATCAGGAGTCCATGAAAGACGAAAAGTGGTACTGGCCCATCCGCCTGCTGAAATCCCTGGCCCGTCTGCCCATCAACTGTAACAGCTGGTTGGGGCATGGTCATACAGTGGAGAACCGGGAACCCTTTGCAGAAAACACTAAACTGTGCACTGCTACCCTGATCGGTCCCCAGAGTACGGAGGATGGCAGCGAGGTCTGCACCCTGCCGGGCGGCGAGGAGGTCAACTTCTATCAGGTCATTCCGCTTTATGAAGACGAGTTGGACTATAAACTGGAACATGATGTAGACGCTCTGCTGAACAAGATGAGGGGGATCAGTTTTGTCGTAAACCCCACTCGCCAGAATGCTATCACCCGTGGCACCCTTTCCAATGATGATTTTGACGGTGAGATGGACGACGCTTCCTATCACCTTGAGAGCATTGAGGAGAAGGAACTGCCTATTGACCCCATCAATGCTTATAACCACATGGCCATCTACCTGCGCTGGTGTATGGAGCACGACCTGATGGGCGAAGAATTCCTTGCCGAGTACAGTGATGTGGTAGAAAAGGTCAAGGCTGATCCGGCTGGCGTAGATCTGCGGGAGTTTATCCGGGATGAACTGGACGGGCAGTTGATAGGTCCGCTGTTCAATAAGATTGGCCGAGCATTTGCTTCCTACTATTATGGTGCATATTCCAATGGTCATGAAAGTCCATTCTTCCCCAGAGATATTGATGATTATGCCTTGGAATACTTCGGCTCAGAAAAGTATCACTCCGATGAGTTCCAGGATGAAGCCTACCTGTTCATCCCCTTTGACGAGGACTACTATCAGGCTATGGCAGAGGTGATCGAAGAACGCTTCACCAACTGGCAGGGACAGGACTTCGATGAGGACACGCTGGAGCCTTCCCAGGCAGCTCAGGCCATCATGGAGTATCTGGACTGCGAGTGTACCTATTTCCCATCCATGGCAGATGATGACCCCATTATGTCGGCATACAGCTATGCCAAACGGGAAAGTGTCAAAGAAGGCTTTGTGCCGGTGCTCATCAAGGCGGATGATGAAACGCTGTTGGAGTGCCTGGTAATGAACGCCGACCCGGAGAATGATGCGGACTGCTATGAATTTGACCCCAAAGCTGTGGAGGAGTACCGGAAGAAGATGCTCTCCACCTCCGTCAAAGACGGAAAGGCGGTTTTGGAGGAATTGACCGGCCAGCGCAGGGAAGAAGCCGAGGACGACGATTTGGACTGGGAGGAGGAAGTCCTGGGCGAGATGGAGGGCGGCTATGACAATGACCGCTTCTCCTGCTATTGGGATTCGGACAGCCACATGACCTACCCCCTCATTTTGGCCAAGATCCCGGTAAAGAACCCCTGGGAGATCTTCGCCTACCTGCCCTTCGGCAACTGGAACGAGTGTCCTGACACCCCGGCCCTGATGGCAGTGGCGAAACACTGGTTCGAGCAGTATGGCGCCATCCCTGCCGCTATGAGCCACGATGAGCTGGAGTTCCTGCTCCCGGCTCCCGTTCTTGAGGAGAGGGCCATGGAAGCTGCCACAGAACAGTACGGCTTCTGTCCGGACATTGTGGATCAGGAGCAGGATGACCCCACTGTGGGCAATCTGGCGGATGTCCTGCGGCAGTCCACCGTCTGGTACTTCTGGTGGGATTGATGGGCTGTATCGGAATGACGGAACAGCAACGATAGGAGGAACGTTATGAAAAACTTGCAGATACTGATGATGTGCTGTTTCCTGGTACTGCTGACTGCCTGCGGGCGGGAGGGCGGCACGGCCCAAACCCCTGTTGCTTCAGAGGAGATCACAGAGAGCATCACGCAAATGCCGGATGAACAGGAGAGTGAAGCCATGCCGGAAAATATGGAATTGGGGCTCACAGTGAACGGTGTTTATTATCCGATCCCGATTTCTTTTAAGCAGTTGACCGACGATGGTTGGAAAATCAGCGGGCAGACGCCCTATTTCCTGGAGCCGTTCGTGGGTGAAGAGTATTACGAAACGCGGGCAGATTGGTCCCTATCCAAAGATGGGCAGGAGATTCTGCCGGGTGGGTCCATCATCCGGCTCCTGGAAAAAGACGGGGTGTTGTTAGAGGTGACCATTACAAACCAGGTGTCCACAGGGTCGGATACGCCATCTCAAAAAATCGAAGATGGTGTGGTAGATTCCATGGTGGTTTTTTATGATGAGAAACACACCAGCATCAAATTGGATAATCAGGAACTGAACCATGTAACCCAGGATTATTTGATTGAGAGGTATCCTTCCAGTGATGGTTGGACTCATCTTCCCAACACATACAGCGATCATCCAGAGTTTGGGATTTCCACAGAATATACCATCGAAAATGATCTGGATCAGTACAGCAGAAGCATCACGATCGATTTTGATCTGGAGAACAAACCGTTCAAAGTAAGTGTATGTAATGAGACTCCTCTGGACCGTGCGGAACCCTCCCCACAGACTTGATGAGCGGACTTGCGTTTCCCAGAAACAGTCCGCCGTCTGGTACTTCTGGTGGGATTGATGGGAGATTTTGACCATGAACGAATACCTGAAGCAATATATTGAACTCCAAAAGCAGTTTCGAGAGACAGAAGGAAATCCGGACAGTGTCCGCGCCCTCTATGCCTTCAAGGAGGACCTGGAACACGCCGAGGACCGGCAGGCCAAGGAAGTGCTGGTGGATGTGTATGATCTGCTGGACTTTAAGAAGGACGCCTACGAACTGCTCTGCCAAATTGGAAATCGTTCCGATAAAAAGACCCTCAAGCGGCTGGGTACGCTGAAGGACTATGCGGAGAACTGGGGCAACCACTATGCCCTCCCCAGGCCAAAAACGCCGGAGGAAAAACAGAAAGAGAAGGAGCGGCAGGCCCAGCTGGGCCTGCCCACCTTCCGGTATCACCCCACCCCTCTGGAAACCGGCGCTTTTGAGGAGTCCCCAGATGGCGTTGTCTGCGACTGCTGCGGCAAGACGACTCATATTTTCTATACAGCCCCCTTTTACGCTGTGAAGGACATTGAGCATCTGTGCCCGGAGTGTATCTCCAGCGGCGAGGCGGCCCGGAAATATGACGGCAGCTTCCAGGACGATTTCTCTGTGGATGATGGTGTGGACGATTCTGAAAAGCTGGACGAGCTCATCCACCGCACTCCCGGCTACTCCGGCTGGCAGCAGGAATACTGGCGCGCCCACTGCGGCGATTACTGCGCCTATCTGGGCCCTGTGGGTTCCAGAGAACTGCGGGCGCTGGGTGTGATGGAAGATGTGCTGGAAGATCCTATGTGGGATGAGGAGCAGAAGGAAATGATTCGGGAATCTGTCAATGGCGGGCACCTGCAATGCTATCTGTTCCAGTGTCTCCACTGCGGAAAACACCTGCTTTGGATGGATTTTGATTGAGAAGTTTTTAAAAGGTGGGATACAAACGATGACAACCAAAACACTGACCATTCAATTCAATGATGAACAACTGCCCATCCTACCGTTAGAACCGAAAGCCCACCTCTCCTTTGCCACCCATGATGATGGAAATGAATTGGAATTAACGGGAAACCGGGCGGGGCTGCTTCTATTGGCGAAAGCCGCTTTGGGTATGGCAGAAACCGTGCGTGAGGACGGATTCCACATCCATCTGGACGACTTGTATAGCATCAACGCCGAGGGAAAAAGCATCCTGATCCGAAAGGAGGAAAGGTCGAAGCCATGATTGAAAAAACCTTCCTCAACCCCGCCACAAATAAGAAGTGGCGGATCGAAATTGACGGACATATCATCCGAACCTGCTTGAATGGCGGGAAGGTCAAGGAGATCCTGTGTGACTCCGCCTTCCAGGTCAAGAGCAAGGCGGCCAGCGCCATGATGGGCCAGATGCGGAAAGGATTTGTCTATCAGAATCCGGATGCCGCCGTCGGGCAGGCGCGGTGCCACCGGTTTGTTGGAAAGGACAGCAACGGTTTTATGCCCCTGGCTGCCGCCCTCACACGGGACGACTTCTTCCTGACGAGGGTGGCCGGAGATTTTGAGGACGAGATCCTCTATTACTTCAATGGCAGCGGGGAGATCTTTGAAACGGTCTCTCTGGGTGCCAGGCGGATGACCTATGAGCAGGTCCTCTGCCCCAATGATACTCTGCTGCTGAACAACAGCTATCTTTTGGAGCAGTTTTCCCTCCGCACCCATGAAATCACGCCCTTTGCCAACAAGAAAAACAGCATGAAGGCCATGCTGGATGCCAGTGGTGACCTGGCCCTGTGGTACACAGGCGAGGAGATCGTCGTCTTTGACTTTGGCAGCAACACAGAGATATGGCGGGAAACGGTAAAATGCAAGAAGTCAAAAGACCCGAATTTTGCCTATTACTGCTTCGGGATGCTCTCTCCCCGGCAGAGCAAAGCGGCCTACCGCGTCACCGAGGGTGAGTATGTGCTGGTCGATTTGAAGTCCGCCCAAAAAACAGTGATCTCCAATGAGGGCTGGCATCCCTTTTTCTCCCCGGATGACCAGTTTTTCTCGGTGGGCGGCAAGTTCTATCTGACCCAGACCGGAGAGGAGATAGCCAATCCTTTCCCATTTTCTGTCCGGCAGGGGCTGAGTTTTTCAGATACCTGCGCGGTGAAGACAAGGGACAGCCTGATGGCTGTTCAGCAGGATCGTGGCAACTCTCCCATAGAGCTGTGGGATACCAGCAGCGGCCAACTGCTGGCTGCCATTGACGACCCCTTTGTGGTGCTGCAGGTGAATTTTGCCTTTACCCAAAGCGGGCTTGTCCTGCACACCGATTACGGGGTCATGAGCATCTATTCCTGCGACCTCTGAAACGGAGAAATGAACTATATTTATTTTTCCTGTAAAAAATGGAGGGGGCACAATGAACTTTAACGAAGCAATGCAAATGCTTGGAAACAAGTTGCAAGGAAAGTACGGGCATTTAGGCTTTAAGTATAAAAAATCCGACAAAACACTTACGAGGCACAGTAAAAATTTCACATATATGATTGCGTTTTCCTCATTTGGCGGGAACACAAAGGATAGCATAAGCATAGAGGTTTGCTATATAATCAACACCCGTCCATACGACCCTTATGGTTACGCCAAAACAGACATCAACACACAACCACTGTTTTACAGTTTAAGAGACAATGAAATATATCTTGATATAGGAAATGAAGAAAAAATTGACAATACCTTTGAGATTGTTTGTCAGTGGATGGATAAATTACTGATTCCAAAAATGAATGAGCTTTGTGCTACTGAGTAATGTGGAAGTGATGGCGGAGAAAGAGCGTGGACACCTATGAACAAAGAATCATTGACAGTAAAACTCCTGGACTTGGTCGAGGGGCGGGAAACACCTGAAACCTGGTGGAGCTGGTGGAACGAGCACGAGCCGGAGTTGGAAGCCCTGCTGAGTCGGGGCGAATTTCTGAAACTGAAACCCTGCCGACACGGTTTTCAGTGGGTCCCGGTGTTTGGCAGCCAAAAGGGCGCCATCGCCATTCTGGAAAAGAGCGGCACAGCATTTGAGGCCAGCGATCTCTACCAGGAGCGGTATCTGGCAGAGCTGGATGCGTTCTGCAAGGAGCAGGAGCGAGTGCAGCGGGAAAAGCAAAAGGAATTCAAGGCCAGCCACCCGGAACTGTTTGGCCGATACCCCAAGTTCTCCAAGGCATTGGCAAAGGTGCTTAACCTCTTTGATGAGATCAAGCCCGCCGCCACAGAGGAGCAAATCGCAGGACGAGAAAGGGTGCTGGATTTCACGCTTCCGGCCCAGGTGCGGGAGTTCTTCCTGCTGACCGCAGGCATCAATGTATCCACAGGTGTAATCGTTGAACTCTCTGGAACATTTCATCTGACCATCCATGGAGAGCGGTATTGTGTGCTGGGCGAGTTCTGGAAAGAAGCGGACGGCGACCAGCTCCTGCTCCGTCCCGGAGAGGAAACCATCTGGTACTACGCCCATGAGCAGGATAAGGTAAAGCGCCTCTGCAATGATATGACGGAACTGCTGGAGAAGAAATTGGCGAGGTATCTCAATGATCAATAAAAACAGCGCAGCAGTTGGGGGCTGAACCGTAAATGAGTGAAGGAAAAATGACATTAGAAGAAATGTTCTGTGATCTGTACGATAAATATGGTAAAGATTTTAACTGGTATATGATCCCCTTCACACAGGCGGACGGGGCATTTGTTGCTGAACTAAACAAAGAAATAGGACAAGACCACTTCTTATACGGCAAAAAAATCCAGGCGGTTGCGAAGTGTGAATCCAATGATGATGTGTTATATGTTGTCAGAAACGGAATAGGAAGAGACATTTACTATCTGTTCCATTTGACTTACTCAGCACATAATGTGGACGGATTTCCCCGGTATGAGGAGTTTGCAGATATATTTGCAGTAAAAGAATTTATAGAACGATCATATATCGAGGATTATATGTAATCTTCAAATTTCAATTTATTAGGAATCAACCTTACCCACAGCGGCATCAGAAAGGAGGCGGCTATCATGTCAACTTGGAGCGGAATCCGCAACAAATTAGAGAATGATTACCTGTGCCCGGCGCTCCGGGACCACATCCAGTATTTTGCCGCCAGTTACAGCAAAAGTGCTGACCATGAGGGCCGGGCAGCCATTCGCATGGACGGTGTAGAAGTGCTGCGGAGCAACTACTACACCTATTTTGAGAATGTGTGGACGAAATTTCATCATCTGCGGTCCACAACCCTGAAAGATCACTACTCCACAAAAGAGGCCATCGACCGGGCTCATGCCTATGCGCTGGAACAGGGTACCTTTGACCAAAAGGTGTTCTATGAGGCGTTTGGGATCTTTGACAACCAGAGCATCGAGAAAAGCCTCGTCAGCGAGAATCCCCTTGTCCGTATCTTTGCCCTTCTGGACCGCAGGCTGGGAAAGCGCCGCCTGTTGGCTTTGGAGGAATCTATGGAGCAGGAACTGGACTGGGTGCGGGCCTTCTATGTGATCCGGATGCAGGCCGAAGGGCTGATGGAAAAAGAATAATATTCAGGAGGAGCTGCCATGTCACAGATCGCATCCTTTTATCTGATAAAAAATAACCGGCGGCAGGAACTGTCCAACGGCGACTGCTCCGGCGCGGTCTATATGGCCATCTGGGACTGGTGTGAGAGCGAGCTGGATCTGGATGTTCGTTTTCCTGCTCCCCAGACGGAGGATCCCCTGGACTGCGCTCTGCTGGAGGGAGAACCGGCGTCTAAACTGCTGGCAGCTCTGCGGGAGCAGAACCTTCCGGAGCTGGCCGCTGAAATTGCCCCAGACTGGGATCTGCCCACCGAGGCGGTGCAAAGCGGACTGGAAACGCTGCGCTCCCACCTGGAGCTGGTGCAGGGCGACGCTGCCCTGCTGTATGAGATGACTTGACGGGGCCACGCCCCATAGAATATTGCGAGGAAATTATGATCGAAATGAAAGGAAAATACAATGAGGCCAAGATCTTCACCGATGTGGTGGACAGTGCCTCCATCGCACAGGTTCAGGAGCTGTGCAATCAGGAATTTACGGCAGGCAGCCGCATCCGGCTCATGCCCGACATCCACGCCGGGGCGGGCTGTACCATCGGCACCACCATGACCATCACCGACAAGGTGGTGCCCAATCTGGTGGGCGTGGACATCGGCTGCGGCATGGAGACCACCCGCATCCGGGAGGGACGGCTGGAGCTTCAGAAGCTGGACAAGCTGATCTATGAGAAAATCCCCTCCGGCTTCTCCATCCGGGATAAGGCCCACCGCTATCTCAGCCAGATCGACCTGAGTGAGCTGTGCTGTGCCCGCCATGTAGATTTGTTGCGGGCGGAAAAGAGCATTGGCACCCTGGGCGGCGGGAACCACTTCATTGAGGTGGACAAGGACGACGAGGGAAATCTCTACATCGTGGTCCACTCCGGCAGCCGTCGCTTGGGTGTAGAGGTGGCCAGCTATTACCAGGAGGCGGGCTATAAGGTGCTCAACCGCACTGACGATGCCTCCATCGAGGCGCTGATTGCCCGAATGAAAGCGGAGGGCCGGGAGAAGGAGATTCAGAAAGAGCTGAAGAAGCTGAAAAACCTCAAGCAGACCAGTATCCCCAAGGCCCTGGCCTATGTGTCCGGGGAACTGTTTGAGCAGTATATCCACGACATGAAGATCGTCCAGCACTTCGCCATGCTCAACCGGCAGGCCATGATGGATGAGATCGTCAAAGGCATGAAGCTCCATGTGGAGGAGCAGTTTACCACTATCCATAACTACATCGACACCGACGCCATGATCCTGCGGAAAGGGGCTGTGTCCGCCAAAGAGGGCGAGCAGCTGCTCATCCCCATCAATATGCGGGACGGGAGCCTGCTCTGCGTGGGCAAGGGTAACGAGGATTGGAACTGCTCCGCCCCCCACGGCGCCGGGCGGCTCATGAGCCGGGCGGATGCCAAGCAATCCTTCACGGTGTCTGAATTCAAAAAGCAGATGGCAGAGGTCTACACCACCTCGGTGAGCAAGGCCACCCTGGATGAGTGCCCCATGGCCTACAAGGGGATGCAGGATATTCTGGACAACATCGGCCCCACGGCGGAGGTGAGGAAGATCATCCGCCCCATCTACAACTTCAAGGCCGGGGATGAGGAGTAAGAAACGGAGCAGAATATTATGGTGAGAGATGGCATCGTGTTCAAAGATGAGGATGGTCAGGTCATATTCAACCAGCACAGCTTCTGTGAACTGGTGAAGCACCTGCTGGTGGAGTTGGTGGGGATCTCCTATGAGGAAGCCTCCCGGATAGTGGAACGCTCACCGCTGGCAGCGCCAGTGGCCGATGCCATGGGAGTGGCGATATTCAGCCATGACCTGCCTTATTACTGGGCTATGTTTTTCTACTATGGGAACGGTTATTGGCAAAAGGGTATTCCAGCGCAGCCAGAGGATATGGATGCCTATGAAGCCTTGGAAAATAAGATTATGGAGAAATATGACTTAAAGGAGCCGTTTATATGGACATGAGAGAGATGTTCACCATTGACGGCCGCCGCTTTTCTAACATGGCCGGTTTTTATGACGAGGTGGAGCAGGTGTTTACCTGCGGCTTGGATTGGAAGATCGGTCGGAACCTGAACGCCTTCAACGATATTCTCCGGGGCGGTTTTGGGCGGCATGAGTATGGCCAGCCCATCCGCATCAAGTGGCTGGCCTATGAAAAAAGCGTCCGCGATCTCGGAAAAGAGACTATGGACACCATTACAGAAATCATTTTGGATACGGACCATTCCGGGCACGACTGTACCCTGGAACGACTTTGACCAAGCAGAAAAGGAGAAAAACTTATGGGACTTGACATTTACGCCGGGACGCTGACCCGGTACTACTCCCACAACTGGAAAACCGTTGTTCAGCAGTGGGCGGAGGAAAACGGATACACCTTTAACCGGATCACGCCGGATGGAGAAGCTGCTGATAACGAGGAAGAAATGTCCCCAGCTGAAATCCAGGCGGCGGTGGAGAACTGGCGGGATCAGATCTTGAGCGCCATTTCTCAGCCGGGCCAGCTCCCCTGCACCCCCTGGCCTGAAGATAATGAGAAACCCTACTACACCGACAAGCCCGATTGGGACGCCTTCGGCGCTATGCTGCTGGTGGCCGCCTGCCATACGTACGATGAGCCGGTGCCCCCCACCGTGGAGAAGGACTGGAACTTTGGGGAGCATCCTCTGGTCGCCCGCCTTGCATCAGATGAGGAGCGGGTGTGGTCCCTGTTCCGGGGGACCACTTGGTGGCTCCCGCTGGAAGCCCCCCTCCTATTCAAGGCTCCCCTGCCCACCGACGATCCGGCTTTGATTGCCACTTTGGGCGGACTGCGGAAGGAGCTGGAGAAACTGAACCAGCTGGCGTGGCAGGCCGATGAGGACACCATCCTTGATTGGTCAGACACGGAGGGATACCCGGTAGACGGGACCGTGGGCCCGAATGGACAGTACAGCAAGGCGGACATCCCGGAGCACACCCAGTATGATACGGAATCTCTTGCCAAGTTTGCCTTCTCCATGTTCTGGCGGGCTATGCGGTTTGCCGAGGAACAGCAGGTTCCCATTTTACTGGATTACTAAGGAGGAAGTGTATGGGATACGATGTGAGTTTTCACCCGATTTCGCCGGAAGAAATGCAGAAATGGTATTTTACCCCACTTACCTGGGTCCAGCAGGGGCAGGAGGAAAAGGTGCTGGCCCTTGCCGCACAGCATGGGATAGAGGATTTCTATGCGGAAAAATATCTGGATACCCTGCGGGTCGGGGCAGGGACAGCACCAGACGAGCTGTTTGATAAGAGCCATGGCTTTTACATTGCGGTGATCCAGGGCTTTTTCCGGGATTACTATTACACCCGGGGGAGCGCATTTTCCTTTCTGGTGGAGGAGAAGCCGGAATATGCCCGGTATTTCACCCCGTGGGCACAGGTGGCGCCAGCAGCCTTTCCCAATCCGGCAAAAAATCAGATTGTTGAAAACTACTGTGCCGGTGTGTACCTGTCTCCGAAGCAGGTGGTACAGCTTCTCCGGGATCTGGAGCAGGACCCAAAGGTGCTGGAGGATCTGGAGGGACTTTGGAGCAACGGACAGCTTGCTGTGCTGAAAAAGGCCCTCACTGCCGCGATAAAATTAGGAGTCGGCCTGCTGGAAGCCACTGAGGTGGTGGAGCCCAATCCCATCCACCCCAATGGGAGTACCAGCTATTCCAACCTGTACCACTGCGACCGGGACGGAGTGTATCTCTACATAGACTCGGTTAGCGGTCAATTAGCAGATGCAATCAGGAACAGTGAGGCACAGACATAAGCAGTTGGGAGGGGGATATGGTGGAACAAAAACACCCGGCGGACATCTTTGCGGAGGCCCTGGACTACCTGTGGAACGGGCTGAACCTCAGTGAAAAGGGCTGGAAGCGTCTGAAAAAGGGCGACTTCAAAAAGAAAATGAAAAACGGGCTGACCTATCAGATCTGGTTTGAGCGGAGCCGCTACAACTACATAGACTACGAAATCGGCCATGGAAATATGGAGGTAGGTTTCAGCTGTATCATTAAGCAGGGAGATGACTACCTCTACTCTTTCAGAATAGAATCGACAACAGGCGGTTCGTTCTTTCGGATGCTCACAGAAGATCTGCTGCTGAACACCGGGCTGCTGGACACCTTCCTGCCCCTGATCAAAGCCCACTACCTCGACTTTATCGACCGCTTTGAGGCGGACCCGGCAGAGGCGCTCCAGCCGGTCTGCACCCCCTTTACCCAGCCGGAGGACTACAGCTGGTGCATCTATGTGCGGGAGCAGATGGTGGAACGGTACGGAACGGCGGAACAGCTGGCGGAGTACCGCCGTCAGGCGGAATTGCGCGGAACGCCAGAACACAAGGCAAAGAACTGGATGGGTTCGATGTTGTTCCACCTCTCCCATACCAATGATGTGGATCACGCCTGGGCCTCAAGCCGCACCAGGGAGGAACTGGATCGGGTGGTGGAACCCTTTGTGCAGGCCAAGCGGCAGACAGGACAGTGGACGCAGGAGGATGAGGCGGGCTATCAGCTCTACCGGCAGGAGACAGACCCGGAGAAGCGCACCTTTCGGGTATGGTATCTCATCGCCAACCCCCGGGGCCTGCCGAAAGAGTTTGTCCAGAAAGAACTGGAGTTCCGGTGGAAGCTGTTCGCTAACAGACCGAAAGAACGAAAATGAAGGAAATGAACGGTATAATTATTCTGATTTGCGGTTTTCTGCTTCTCATGGCCATAAAACTGCTGATAGAGCGTAATTTTATTGGACTGATTCTGTTTTGCGTGGCTCTTTTTTTAGTTTTTGGAGTAACTCCACACACAAAGCAGTGATTGTCCATTGCCGCATGATCTACTGCTATAAGGAGGAAATCGAATGAGCAATCAAGTGTTCCAGCAGAACCTGGATGACAAAAAAGGCCCCCAGCCCGGCGGCTCCTATCTCATTCAGATGCTGTTCAAAGAGCCGGTGGATATGCCGGACAAGGATGAGATGACCGCTGTGATGGAAAAGCACATCGGTGCCGTAGAGTGTTTCTGCCGTGATAAAAAGATGGCCGGCTTTGCCGCCTTGGGTCATATCGCGGAATTTCAGGATGGCAAATGCCCGGTGCAGCTGATGGTGATGAAATGCGACAAGTTCAAGGGCAAAGGCTTTGACGCCTTCCTGATGAGCCAGATGTGGGACTGCCAGGAGGACCGGGAGCGGATCTTCCGGGAATGCCGGTATCAGGTGGTAGCCACCGATATGCTGGCGGCGGCGCTTTCGGCTCTGGAGCGGGCCAACCTGGATGCCGACTTTCTGGCGGCTCTGGCGGAGCTGTATCCCACCTGTGAGGCGTTCTATTTCCAGAACTGCGGCAAACTGTTTCTGGCGGAGGATGTGCGTTCTCACCAGATCGAGGGGCCGGACCGTTTCATTCGCTTTGGGGTCAATGTCCGTTTCTTCAATATCCAAGGCACCGAGGATATGCTCATCGACACAGTGGGCATGAGCACCCTGTTCCTGCCGGACCTCCAGTACCACTTCCACGGAATGGACCCCAACTGGGTAGTGAACCACGCCTACAATGCGGCTTCCTACATTCTGGAGCATGACAACTCCATTCAGGACGGGGAAACCATAGACGGCATAGAGGACGGCCAGCTGAGCCGTCAGATCCAGTGGACGTGCCGGTATGAGGATGCCCTGATCCAGCCGCCCAGAGGGGTGCTGGACATACACATGGGCAAGTATGCTTCCGGAAAACGCTGATCAGATCCAAAACCGCCGGCAGAAGTGAAAGGCAGCTCTCTTCCGTGTGCATATCATGCATGAGAGGTAGGAGCTGCCTTGAAAACCCATTATCCATTCGAAAATAGGCCGCCGCCGTACGCTTATGACGCGTTGGGACCGTATATACATGAAAAGAGGATGCACCTGCGTTTCGTTGAGAAGCAAATAAAGATCGTCTTATATCCCGCTCATATGGGCATACTTAGTCCATTCCTCAAAGGAGGGCTGTAACATGCGTATGTCGGGACAAAAAGGTTTTGAGGGCTGGTATTTTAAGCATCAAAAAGGGGATGACATGGTAGCATTCATTCCCGGCCGGGCAGTGAGCGGCGATTTTATCCAACTGATCTCTCGAGAAGGTGCCCGACAATTTCAGGTGTCGGATCTGACCGTCTGTAACGGTATGATACAGGCGGACCGATGTTGGTTTTCGAGCCAGGGCTGCCATATTGAGCTGCCCGGCATCAGCGGTGAGATCGTGTACGGACCGCTTGCGCCGCTCTGTTCCGATATCATGGGGCCATTCCGTTTTTTCCCCATGGAGTGCCGGCACGGCGTTCTCAGCATGGCCCACACACTCCAAGGCAGCGTCCGAATGGATGGATATGTGCATAGCTTCGAAGGTGGTCTCGGCTATGTAGAGAAGGACAGCGGAACCTCTTTTCCCCGCTCCTACCTGTGGATGCAGTGCAACGATTTCCCGAGCGCATGTTCTATCATGATCTCGATCGCCCATATCCCCTTTTGCGGAAGTTCCTTCCGCGGATGCATCTGCGCGATCGTGTACCAAGGCAGGGAGTATCGTTTGGCAACCTACAGAGGCGTCAAAGTTCAAGCATTTACCCCGGAACATATCTGTCTGTCTCAAGGCAGCCTCCTGCTGGAGTTGGATATAACATCCCCACATACGGGCCACCCTCTTCGTGCGCCACAGTGCGGAAAGATGTCCAGCACCATTCGGGAAAGCTGTAATGTGCATTTGCAGGCAAGGCTGTGGGAAAGAGGAAAAGCGATATTTTCCCTTCAAAGCGACCATGCCGCCTATGAATTTGTACCAAATCATGGGACGTAAAAGAAAAGACATACTTTTCTCCTTTTAGACCACACTATCATCAGAATCATCATGGGGAGAAGTATATGAGATCACTACGGGAGCAAACTCGGAATCAGCCTAATTTTCAATCTTAGGAAAGAGATCGGAACACAAAGTAGTGAGCATCGGCAGCGGTGGCCCCGCAATGGGGGATCTGAAAAACTGAGGTGAGGATTTGAGCAATCATCTGAAATATCAGACAAGCCCATACCTTCTCCAGCATGCGGAAAACCCGGTAGACTGGTACCCCTGGGGCGAGGAAGCTTTTTGCAAAGCAAGAGCAGAGGATAAACCCATCTTTTTGAGCATTGGCTACAGCACCTGCCACTGGTGCCATGTAATGGCCCGTGAAAGCTTTGAGGATCTTGAAATCGCTGATATCTTAAACAAGTACTACGTGTCGGTCAAAGTAGATAAAGAAGAGCGCCCCGACATTGACAGCATTTATATGGCAGTCTGTCAGGCTTTCACCGGGAGGGGCGGCTGGCCTGTCAGCATCTTTATGACCGCAGAGCAGAAACCATTCTTCGCTGGGACCTATTTTCCTAAGACTGCCCGATACGGGGCCGTAGGACTCAAAGAACTGCTGCTCATTATTCAGCAGAAATGGAAGAACGAGCGGGACGCCCTTCTTCGCTCCGCAAACAAAATCACGGAGGCTCTCCATCAGCATCGTACTCCTGCGTCACAAGCAGATAAAACTTTACCGGACACTGCCCTGCAATGGTATCAGCAGAACTTTGATGCGTCATTTGGCGGTTTCGGCGGCGCACCGAAATTTCCAGCCCCCCACAATCTTCTGTTTCTGATGCAGCAATACGAAAAGCACGGGAACAGCCGCGCCTTAAACATGGCGGAAATAACCCTGCAAAAGATGTATGCAGGCGGACTGTTTGATCATATTGGATACGGATTTTGCCGATATTCCACAGACCGGTATTATCTTGTTCCGCATTTTGAGAAGATGCTCTATGATAACGCTCTGCTGATCCTCGCCTACTGCAAAGCCTATGATCTCACGGAGCAGTCATTTTATCTGGGAGTTGCAGAAAAGACAGCCTCTTATATTCTCAATGAAATGACCTCTCCCAGCGGCGGCTTTTACAGCGCCCAGGATGCGGACAGCGATGGCGAGGAGGGAAAATACTATGTATTCACTCCGCAGGAGATCATCGAGCTCCTGGGGCAAGCCGACGGCTCCGCCTTTTGTGAACGGTTCAGTATTACAAAAGCGGGGAACTTTGAGGGTAAGAGCATTCCCAATCTTCTCCACACAAAAAATTTGACAGATGCCCGTTTTGACCCTTTTCTGCCCACATTGCAGGAATACAGGCGGAGTCGCACCCGCCTGCATACAGATGACAAGGTTTTGACGGCATGGAATTCCCTTATGATCGCGGCGCTTTGCCGGCTGTACCGGTGCAGTCGGGATCCCAGATATCTGGACGCCGCAAAAAAGGCGCAAGGTTTTCTTGAGAACAGCCTGTGCGATCAGGATACGCTTTATGTAAGCATTCGGGGCGGCAAACTGGGAGCGCGCGGTTTTCTGGATGATTATGCAAGCTATATTTTTGCTCTGCTTTCTCTGTATGATGCCACACTGGAACGCACATTTCTTCGCCGTGCGGTACAGCTCATCAGGGAAACTGTCGCCCAGTATCACGATTCGCTCCATGGCGGCTTTTATCTCAGCGGCACAGAGAACGAAGCGCTGCTTTTTCACCCGAAAGAGTGCTATGACGGGGCGATTCCCAGTGGAAACTCCCTCCTAGCATATGTGCTTGTACGTGTGAATGCATTGCTGCCGGATCAGGGTATTGAGAACATTCTGAACAAACAGCTTGCCTATATGTCAGGAGAAGCGGAACGATATCCTGCCGGATATTCCATGTTTTTAATGGCTCTGTCAGATTTTTGGGAGCCGCCGCTTTTGATCACCGCAGTCCCGAACGGAGAGCACTTGAACGACCTTCCATTTGTGCTGCCATCTGATGCCATAGTCAAGGTTTTGGAACATCCATCGGAAGAATATAAGCTGTTGAACGAAGAAACCACGTTCTATGTGTGCCGGAATCACTCCTGTCTGCCACCGATGAACAAACGGCAGCTAATGACAGAGATACAAAAACAATATCAAACTTAGGAGGTATTTCTATGGATACCAAAAATGGTTTTACCATTACTAACCGGGATCATGTGCTCAGGGCCTGGCAAAATTCAACTGAACTTGTACGGGACTATCAGGCCTATGCCCATGAACTCGAGGAGGATAACTCGGCGCTTGCCAAACTGTTTTCCGAGTTTGCGGAAGATGAAGCGGAACATGCCGCAAAACTGCTTGATCTTCTGCGCAGATATGAAAAATAGGCATTTGGAAACTGTATAAATGGAGAACCCCATTGATAACCCGACTTCGGAGTTACAAATGGGGTTCTCCTCATAAATATGATTTTTATAAGGTTCAAAGCTCTTTATGTATGAGCCGCTTCCGTCTCTGCGATAAACTGCACATGGCCGGCATAGTACAAAAGATAGGTCCCGTCTTTGTGGTCATCATGATATCCTCACATCTGGCAAAGCTCCAATCGCCGCCGCTGTCTACCTGAGCCTTCGTCAGCGGCTCCTCCTACAGCCTGATGAAAACATCAGGCCGCCTCTTCGATACGCATCCAGACAGCTCGATGATCTTCCGGTCCTCCATAGCCCGCTCTCTTTCCGGCCCTGAGCCTGTAAACGTACCTTTCACCTGATAAGCACGATCTCTGTCCCCCGCATATTGCGGACCATTTCGAATTTTATCGCACGTACCGGAAAACACAGCGCCATGCCGCGGGGCGGGGACTTCGTTCCCGTCCTTGTACTTTTCCTCCATTTCGTTTATAATAGCCGTACCCACGCTCAATGGACGATTTTCCCATTGGGACCAGTAGGTCCTCCCCTCCTTTTGTCATTCTTCAACCCGAGGTGCGTCATGGAGCTCCTTGTCTTCTCTCTGTTCGCAGCGGCGCTGCTGGTGTGCGTCATCTTCCATATCTCCCTCCTGTTCGCCCTGCTGCTGGGATATGTCATTTTTGCCCTGTACGCCATCCGAAAGGGCTTTTCTCTTCCGGAGGTGCTGGGTATGTCCGCTCAGGGGGTCCGGGCCGCTAAAAATATCCTGACCACCTTCGTCCTCATCGGCATCCTCACCTCTCTCTGGCGGGCGGGGGGCACCATCCCGGCCATTGTGTGCTATTCCGTCCGGGTAATGGAGCCCCGTCTGTTCCTGGTGTGCTCCTTTCTGCTCAACTGCCTGGTCTCCTTCCTCACTGGCACTGCTTTCGGCTCGGCGGCCACCATGGGCGCCGTCTGCATGACCATGGCCGCCGCCCTGGGGGCCGACCCGTTGATGACCGGTGGTGCCATCCTGTCCGGGGTCTACTTTGGAGACCGGTGTTCCCCCGTCTCCACCAGCGCCCTGCTGGTGGCCGACCTCACCGGGACCGACCTGTTTGGGAACATCCGGCAGATGCTGCGGACCTGCCTGGTCCCCTTCGCCCTCGCCGCCGGGCTGTATCTGCTCTTCGGCCTGTCTTCCCCCGCCGCCGGTCAGGCGGCGGACATCGCCCCCCTCTTCGCCCTGGAGTTCCGTCTGGGTCCCCTCCCCCTCATCCCGGCGGCTCTGATTTTGGTGCTCTCCGCCCTGCGGGTGCGGGTGAAGGCGGCCATGCTGGCCAGCATCGCCGCTGCCGCGGTGCTCTGCCTCGCCTATCAGGGCGCCGCCCCCCTGACCCTTTTGAAGGACGCCGTCCTGGGTTTCTCCGCCCAAAGCCCGGAGCTGGCCACCATGATCGACGGGGGCGGCATTGTCTCCATGCTCCAGGTGGGGGCCATCGTCTGCCTCTCCTCCTCCTACTCCGGCATTTTCCAGAGGACCGGGCTGCTGGAGCCCATCCGGAGACGCATCGAGGCGTGGGGTGCGGTCCTGTCCCCCTACGCCGCAGTGCTGGTCACCTCCGTCCTCGCCAGCGCCATCGCCTGCAACCAGACTCTGTCCATCATGCTCACCCACCAGCTGTGCGGCGGTCTGGAGAAAAGCCGGGAAAAGCTGGCCATCTATCTGGAAAACAGCGCCGTGGTGGTGGCCCCCCTCATCCCCTGGTCCATTGCCGGGGGTGTCCCCCTGGCCTCCGCCGGGGCCCCCGCCGCCTCCCTGCTGACGGCATTCTTCCTCTTTCTGCTCCCCCTCTGGCAGCTGGTCACCGCAGGCCGGGGCAGGCGCGCTACAGTGTAGTCTTCCCCTGTATCTACTGTTCTTCGGCGCCTTTCACTTCAGCCAGACCATCGGCCTGAAGATCAAAAGATAGTCGGAGGCCGGATTTATCCGTCTGATTTGGCTGGCCAGCACCGCCCCCGGCGTGCCCTGCGGTACGCCGGGGGCCACTTGCGTGTGTCGGGCCTCATGCCGCACATCACCTCTCCCTTCTTTTTGGGGAAAGGAATTGAATTTTTCCCATTTCTGTGATACCTTGTTATTGAAATAGGCCCAAAGCGTGCAATGACAAGGTACGGTACAGCCAGATCAAAAGGAGGCACGGCATGCCATCAGAGGACTATCACAAGGCGATGCGCCAGGGACTCAAAGAGGTCAAAGCCGCCCAGGCCCTGGGGGAGGAGACGGGCCCCCGCACCCTGCCGGATGCCCCGGAGAAGCTGGCGGTGCGGCGGGAATCCCTGGGTCTGGCGGAGATCCCCGTGGAGCAGATCGACGGCACCTGCAACCACCTTCGGGGGGACGCTTTCTCCCGAGGGTTCTACCCTATCCTCCCGGCGGACACCGAGTTCGCCGCCAAGTGGAGCGCCCTGTGCCGCATCCACCTGGAGGAGGGCATCCGGGACCCTGTCAAGGTGGTGGAGTACCTCAACCACTTCTATGTGATGGAGGGCCACAAGCGGGTCAGCGTGCTGAAGTATTTCGGCGCTATTACTATCCCGGCCACTGTCACCCGCCTGCTGCCCAAGCCGTCTGACGACCCGGAGGTGGCCGCCTATTACGAGTTTCTGGACTTTTACAAGATGACGGGTTTGAACTTCATCGTCTTCCGCCAGCCCGGCGAGTACCCGGAACTGCTGGAAGCACTGGGCCGCTCCGACAGCGATGCCTGGAGTGCGGAAGACATCTACTCCTTCCGGGCCTTCTTTTATATGTTCCGGGACGCCTACCTCCGGGGGGATTGGGACTACACAGGCATCTCCCTGGCCTTTTTGACCTACATCAAGATCTTCGGCTATCAGGAGTCCTGCGGCAAGATGCCCTCCCAGATCTGTGAGGAGCTGTCCCGCATCCGGCCGGAGATCCAGAACCGGCTGGAAAATGCGGGGACCGCCCTGCTGCTGGAAGATGACGTGAAAAAGCCCCGCTTCTCCTTCTATACCCCGGGCCGGGTCTGCGCCGCCTTCATCCACGACAGCAGCGCCGCCGCCTCCAAATGGGTGTACAGCCACGAGTATGGCCGGCACATTCTGGAGAACTTCACCGACGGTCAGGTGCGCACCCTCTCCTACGAGAACGTCCGCACCGATGGGGAGGTAGACCAGGCCGTGGAGGATGCAGTGCGCAGGGGCGCCAACGTCATCTTCACCACCACCCCAAAGCTGCTGCTCTCCAGCGTCCGGCAGGCCGCTCTCCACCCGGATGTGAAGATCCTGAACTGCTCCCTGAACACCTCCTACCCCTCGGTGCGCACCTATTACCCCCGGCTGTACGGGGCCAAGTTTATCAAGGGGGCCATTGCCGGCACTCTGACCCGGGACGGCTGCATCGGCTATGTAGCCGACTACCCTACCTACGGCAGCATCGCCAGCATCAATGCCTTCGCCCAGGGAGCCCGAATGGTGAACGCCAACGCCCGCATCTATCTGGACTGGGCCCATCTCCGGGACGGCGGCGCGGTGGGACGTCTCCAGGCCCAGGGGATTGTCTATATCGACTACCTGGACCGGCTGGCCGCCAGCACGGGCACCCAGATGGGCAACCGGCATAACCTGGCCCTGATCCAGACCCACTGGGGCCGGCTGTACCAGAGCCTGGTCCGCCGGGTGATGGAAGGCAGCTGGAAGCAGGAGGACCAGGGCAGCAGTGCGGTCAACTACTGGTGGGGGATGGAGCAGGGCGTAGTCAGCGTGCTGTGCTCCCGACGGCTGCCCACCGGGCCCCGGCGGCTGGCCGGTGTACTGCGGGAGGCCCTGAAGGCTGACCGGCTGGACCCCTTCTACGGCGTACTGATGGATCAGAGCGGCCGGGTGGTCTATGGCGACGACGCCCCCATGCCCGCCGACCGCATTCTGTCCATGAACTGGCTGCTCACCTCGGTGGAGGGCCGCATCCCCCAATTTGAAGAATTTACAGAAAAAGCTCAGGAGCTCATCAAGCTCCAGGGTGTGGAGCGGCAGAGCGAGCCATGAAGATCTTAGCTATTTCTGACTGTGAATCCCGGGCACTCTGGGACTTCTATACCCCCGGCAAGCTGGAGGGACTGGACCTGATCCTCTCCTGCGGCGACCTGGACCCCCGCTATCTCTCCTTCCTGGCCACCTTCGCCAGCTGCCCCATCCTGTATGTCCACGGGAATCACGACGGCAAGTATCGGGAAACTCCACCCGCCGGCTGCTTGTGTGTGGAGGACCGCCTGTACGAGTATCAGGGGGTACGCATCCTGGGGCTGGGCGGCTCCATGCGGTACAGCAGGGGGCCCCACCAATATACTGAGCGTGAGATGTGTATGCGGGCTCTGAAGCTGGCCCCGAAGCTGCTCTGGAACCGGGGGTTCGACATCCTGCTGACCCACTCCCCAGGCTTTGGCATGGTGGACTGCCGGGATCTGGCCCATACCGGCTTTCAGACCTTCAACCGCCTGCTGGACCTCTTCCACCCAGCCCTGTTCCTTCATGGACACACCCACCTCTCCTACAACAGAGGCATCCGGCGGGAGGAGCAGTATGGGAGTACCCGGGTGGTCAATTGCTATGAGCGTTACCTTGTGGAGCTGTGAGACGGACAAGCCTGCGGGCATAGATAAAAACAGGAGCGGCGGGGGGGGGGGGGGCCCCGGGGGGGGGGGGTTTTTGTGTTTT
>NZ_JANGBZ010000079.1:0-11156 GCF_024462915.1 Clostridium sp. DFI.5.61 | reverse complement strand
TCTCTCCTCAATTTTGCTTTATTTCCCTATTGACTTTTTATTTGCAGACTTCGTCAAAATGACGTGGGAGGTATATTCGTAGTTGGCAGCTAATTGATAAAGCAGAATTTATATATTCTCCCGCTTTCTTTCGTGTTCCTGATGCTAATGTTTAAAATCAGGATACAGACTTATTCATCCACAGTTCAACTCTATAATAACTATTTCCGGTGGATTGTTGATTCTCACCGGAATGATACTGTTTCCAATACCTCTGCTCACAATCATAGTTGTTCCATTCTCTGTATAGGCTCCTGCGTCATATTTCGGGAAAAGTCCTTGGCCTGGAGCAATAACTCCTCCCCCCAATGGCAATCGAAATTGTCCACCGTGGGCGTGACCCGACAATACTAAGTCAATATTTTTATTTTGATAGACATTAAAATACTCGGGTCTATGCGATAAAAGTATAGTAAAGCCATCGCTAATATTTACCTGCGAAAGTTTTACTTCCAAAATACTTTCCGATAAAAGACGGTCTCGTTCTGAAAAATCAGGGTCATTTAATCCTATTAGCTGAATACACACATCACCATAGTTCAATTCGATGGCTTCATCTTGAAGAACAGTAATTCCTGTATTTTGTAATGATGTCTTTAACTCTTCGTATTGTGAGCCGATCCATGCCTCGTGATTGCCTGTGACAAAATAGCAAGGAGCAATTTTTACGGCTTGCTGAGCAAAAGATAATGCAACTTCAAGATTTGTATGGTTAGAATCTATCAAATCCCCAGTAATAGCGATTATATTTGGGCTTTCTGCCTCTAATATATCAATTAACTTTTCATTATTTTTTCCGTATTCTGCATTATGCAAATCCGAAATATGGGCAATAGAAAATTTGTCAAACGCTTCAGGCAAGTCTTTAGATGTTACTGTTAATTTGGTTGTTTCTACCGACAGATTTCCCCAAATCACCCAACTGACCATAATTGAAATCAGAAGCATCACAAGTATAATCGTTGTTCGATTTTTTATCTTTCTCACGACATTATGCCTCGCCATTATAAATCCTGCTCCACAAATTCCAATCTATTGTTTTGTTTACTTTATCATATTTATCTGTTTGCATCAATGTTTGGTACAATCGATGGAGTTAAAACCCATCGATTCAAATGTAAAAAGGGAACCGGGCCCTGTTCCGTTGCCTTTTTTCTTCCCATGGTGTATAATGCCCGGGAATCTGATGAGAGAGGAGGGGATGCTATGGACCAGCTGAAGGAGCTGCCCATCCCCCTGCTGCTGTGGTACCGGGAGAACGCCAGGGTGCTGCCCTGGCGCAGCCACCCCACGCCCTACCGGGTGTGGGTGTCGGAGATCATGCTCCAGCAGACCCGGGTGGCCGCTGTGCTGGACTACTACCGCCGCTTTCTGGAGGCTCTGCCTACGGTGGCCGACCTGGCTGCCGTCCCGGAGGACGCACTGATGAAGCTGTGGCAGGGACTGGGCTATTACAGCCGGGCCCGAAACCTGCAGCGGGCTGCCCGTCAGATCATGGAGGAGCACGGAGGAATCTTTCCCTCCACCTATGAGGAGATCCGCGCCCTGTCCGGCGTGGGGGACTACACCGCCGGGGCCATCTCCTCCATCGCCTTCGGCCTCCCCGTCCCGGCGGTGGACGGCAACGTGCTGCGGGTGGCTGCCCGGGTCACGGGAGACGAGGGGGACATCGCCGCGCCGGCCACCAAAAAGCGGGTGACCGCCGCCCTGGCAGAGATCATCCCCCTGGACGCCCCCGGCGACTTCAATCAGGCCATGATGGAGCTGGGGGCCACCGTCTGCCTGCCCAACGGGGCGCCCCTGTGCGACCTCTGCCCAGCCCGGGCGTTCTGCACTGCCCGCCTCACCGGCCGGACCGGCCAGCTGCCGGTGAAGGCGGCCAAGAAGGCCCGGAGGGTGGAGGAGCGCACCGTCTTTCTCATCTTCCACGAAAACCGGGTGGCCCTGCGGCGCAGGCCGGGACGGGGGCTTCTGGCCGGGCTGTGGGAGTACCCCAACGAGCTCTCTCCCGCCGGGGACGCCCTGGCCCGCTGGGGCATTGCTCCTGCCTCCCTCCGGAGCGTCGGGATGGGGAAGCATATCTTCACCCACATCGAGTGGCGCATGTCCGCCCTGGCGGCGGAGGCGAGCTCCCCCGCGCTGCCGGAGGGGTGGGTCTGGGCGGACCGGGCTGCCCTGGCCCGGGAATACGCCGTCCCCAACGCCTTCCAGCCCTTTCAAGGGGCGGTGGAGGAGAGGCTGGGACATTTTTGACCGGAGGAGGAAACGCCATGATCTGCGATCTCTGCCCCAGACGCTGCGGGGCGCTGCGCACAGAGGAGCGTGGGCTGGGCCGCTGCCGGATGCCGGAGCTGCCGGTGCTGGCCCGTGCTGCCCTCCACCGCTGGGAGGAGCCCCCTATCTCCGGCACCCGGGGCTCGGGGACCATTTTTTTCTCGGGCTGCTCCCTGGGCTGTGTGTTCTGCCAAAACGAGGAGATCAGCCACCGGGGCTTCGGGAAAGCGGTCACCCTTGAGCGGCTGGCCCGGATCTGCGGCGAGCTGGTGGACCAGGGGGCCCACAACCTCAACTTCGTCAACCCCACCCATTACGCCCATGTAGTGGGACGGCTGCTGGAGGAGCACCCTCAGCCCGTCCCGGTGGTGTGGAACTCCGGAGGATACGACCGGGTAGACACCCTGCGGGCTTTGGAGGGAAAGATCCAGATCTATCTGCCCGACCTGAAATATCTGGACAGCGACGCCGCAGGGCGGTATTCCGGCGCCTCCGACTATCCTCAGACAGCCCAGGCCGCTATCCGGGAGATGGTGCGCCAGACCGGCCCCTGCGCCTTTGACGGGGATGGCCTGCTCACCCGCGGGGTAGTCATCCGCCACCTGATCCTCCCCGGCCAGGTCAGTCAGGCCAAGGCAGTGATGGACTGGGTGGCGGCGGAGTTCGGCCCAGGGACTGTGCTCTTCTCCCTGATGAGCCAGTACACCCCCTGGGGCCGGTCGGCGGAATTTCCCGAGATCCACCGGCGGCTCCGGGCCGGGGAGATGCGGGCGGCGGCGGAATATATGGCAAATCTGGGGCTGGAGGGCTTTACCCAGGAGCGGACCAGCGCCCAGCGGGAATATACACCCCCCTTTGACCTGACCGGGGTGGCGGGGGAGGGAGGAGCACTGTGATATCCCTGGCCCGTCTGTTTTCCCTGATGAAGCGGGAAGCCGTTCTGTCCGCCGCCGCGGCGCTGGCTCTGCTGTCCATGCTGTGGGTGCCGCCCGACGGGGCCTATCTGTCCTATGTGGACTGGAGGACCATGGCCCAGCTGTTCTGCCTGATGGCGGTGATGGCTGGGCTGCGGGAGCTGGGGGTCTTCAGCCGCCTGGGCCGGCAGCTGCTCCGCCGGGTCAGGAGCGCCCGCCAGCTGGAGTGTGTGCTGGTCTTTCTGTGCTTTTTCACCAGCATGGCCATCACCAACGATGTGGCCCTGCTCACCTTTGTCCCCTTTTCCATGGAGGTGCTGACACTGGCCGGACGGGAGGAGCGGGCGGTGCCGGTGGTGGTCTTTCAGACTGTGGCTGCAAACCTGGGGAGCATGGCCACCCCCATCGGCAATCCCCAGAACCTGTATCTTTACGCCCAGTCCGGCCGGGGACTGGGGGATTTTCTGTCCCTGATGCTGCCCTACACCCTTCTGTCCGGCCTGATGCTGCTGCTCTGTCTCCTGCCGGGGCGGAGCGCCCCCCTGGCCGGTCTGGCCCCCGGCGGGGCGGAGCCCTCTCTGCGCCGGCGTCGGACCGGGATGTACCTGCTTCTGTTCCTGGCCTCGGTCTCCTCTGTGGCCAAGCTGCTCCCGGTGTGGCTCCTCACCGCCGCCGTGGTGGTGTGTGTCCTGGCCGCCGACCGGCGGGTGCTGCGCCGGGTGGACTGGTCCCTGCTGCTCACCTTCGCCGCATTTTTCGTCTTTATTGGAAACATGGGCCGCGTACCCGCCTTCCGCTCGCTGCTGGAGCAGGCCATCTCCGGCCACGAGCTGGTCACCGCCGTGTGCGCCAGCCAGGTCATCAGCAACGTGCCCGCCGCCTTGCTCCTCTCCGGCTTCACCTCGGAGTGGGATGCCCTTATCGTGGGGACCAACCTGGGCGGGCTGGGGACCCTGATCGCCTCCATGGCCAGCCTGATCTCCTATAAGTTCTTCGTCCGGGAGCACCCCCAGAAGCGGGGAGCCTATCTTCTCTTCTTTACCGGGGCCAACCTGCTCTTTCTGGCCGTCCTGCTCCCGGCGGCCCTGCTGCTGGGCTGACCGGGCCGCGCCCATGGGAAGGGACTGACTGGTCCACTTTTCTAAAAACAGGGAGGCGCGCTGATGAATCAGCGCGCCTCAGTTTGTTTCTATCTCCGCACCAGATTTTCCAGGGGTTTCCCAGCCTGCCAGCGATTCAGGTTGTCCAGCGCCTGCCGGACGCAGTTGGCCCGGGTGACCTCCAGGCGCATCCCGCCCGCGGAGTGGGGGGTGATGATCAAATTGGGGATCGTCCACAGGGGGCTGTCCTGGGGCAGGGGCTCTGGGACCGTGACATCCAGGGCGGCGCCCCACAGGCGTCCCTCCCCCATGACGGCCGCCAGCGCCTCCTGATCCAGCACGGAGCCCCGCCCCATGCTCAGCAGGATGGCGTCCTCCTTCATCAGCCGCAGCCGCCGCGCGTCCATCAGTCCTTCCGTCTGGGGGGAGTGGGGCAGCATCAGGGCCACCACGTCGGCCTGGGGCAGCAGGCCGTCCAGCTCCTCCATCACCGCCAGCCGATCAAAGCCCTCCACCGGCCGGGAGACATCCCGCTTCAGCCCCACAGTATGGGCACCCAGCCCCCGGCACAGTCCGGCAAACCAGGAGCCGATGTGTCCCGCCCCCGCCACCAGGACGGTGGCACCGGAGAGGGTCTTCATCTTTCCTGGGTCCGTCCAGAGCCGCTCCCGCTGCTGATCCCGGCACTGGGGGAGGCGGCGGCACAGGGCCAGCAGGCAGGCCAGGGCGTGCTCCGCCACCGACTGGCTGTTGGAGCCGGCGGAGGAGGTGAGGACCACCCCTTCCGGCAGGACGCCGGGGGCCAGATACTCGTCGGTCCCCGCCCACATGGACTGGAACCACTTCAGGCGGGGGGCGCGGCTCAGGTCGGCGGGCCGGGGCCACCCGAAAAGGATGGTGGCCTGTTCCAGCTGCTCCGCTGTCACAGTGCGCCGCCCGGCGCAGACGTGGACGGCCCGGGGGGCTGCCTCCTGAAAGGCAGCTTTTTCCTCCTCCGTCACCGGCAGCAAATTCAGAATATACTCAGCCATGGGGGAGCCTCCTTTTTTCAAAAGACAGATGATATTGATTATACCCCAGTCCCTCCCCTGATGGCAAGAGCGGCACGTTCCCTCCTCTGGCGGTACGGCCTATGCTCACTTCAGAGGGATGCAGAACTCACACCGGTGCAGGGCCACCTTTTCTGCAGAGTAGCGCTCCAAAACGGGGCTGGCGCGGTCCACCGGCAGCCCGGCGGTCAGGCGCTCCAGATCTTCCCAGAACCGGGAGACCTCCCGCTCCGTATGAGGGATCTCAAAGACGGCGTACCGTCCGCCCCGGACCCTGCGGGTGTCCAGTGGGAGCCGCTCCCCCTCTCGGATGATGATGCCCACATCATACCGGCACCGGTCCGGCGGAGTTCTGCTGGGATCGTCCAGGGCGATCCCCAGCAGGACGGTCCCGGACCCCATCCTGCCCCGCTCCTTCAGGAATACCTTCAGGCGCTCCATCAGCTGTCGGTTTTCCGGGCCGTAGGGGCCTGTCCTGCGCAGATAGGCGATCTCAACAGCCTCCATTTCTTCCATATTCAATGGTAATCCTCCCTTTCTGTTCCGCCCTGCGGCTGTTTTGACCCATCATAAGCGGAATTAAAATGATTTTCAAGGGGGATTCCCCTGCAGTCAGGGCAAAAGTGGCCGCTTCCATTTCCTTTGCTTTTTTCCTCCTCGCTGTGGTAAAATAGGCACATCCTGCCCGGCTGACAGGCCGGGCCATGCCGCATGAAAAAAGGGAGGGGGGAGCCACATGACCATCACGCTGGACACACCGGTGACGGATTTTCCGGGCGTGGGGCCCGCCCGGGCCAAGAAACTGGAGAAGCTGGGCATCCTTCGGGCCGCCGATCTGCTCACCTACTACCCCCGGGACTACGAGGACCGGCGCCGGATCTGGTCCATTCGGGCTGCGCCGCTGGGGGAGAAGGTCTGCGTCTCCGCCCTTGCGGCGGAGCGCCCTGTCCTCTCCTACATCCGCAAGGGGATGGAGCTGGTGAAGCTGAGGGTGGTAGACAACTCAGGCACCCTCTACCTCACCTTCTTCAACCAGTCCTATCTGAAAAATTCCTTCCAGCCTGGGGAGGAGTATGTGTTTTATGGGGAGATCCAGGAGCAGGGCTCCCGCCGCTCTATGGTCAATCCGGTCTTTGAGCGGGAAGGGGACCGGGACTTTACTGGACGCATCGTACCGGTGTACCCCCTGACTGCAGGGATCTCCAATCATCTGATGGTCTCCCTGATCCGCCAGGCAGTAGAGCAGTGCGCCGGCCAGGGGGCAGAATCCCTCCCGGCCAGCCTTCGGGCCGCGCACCGGCTGGTCCCGGCGGAGCGGGCCTGCCGGGACATCCATTTCCCGGAGGACTTTGACGCCCTGGAGCAGGCGCGGCGGCGGCTGACCTTCGAGGAGCTGTTCTACCTCTCCGCCGGCCTGACCCTTCTGAAGGACCGCCGGGACAGCCAGTGCTCCGCCGCGGTGTTTGCCCCCCGCCCCTTGGAGGCGTTCTGTGCCCTGCTCCCCTTCGCACCCACCCAGGCCCAGCGGCGGGCCATGGAGGAGACCGCCCGGGACCTGGCCTCTGGCCGCCCCATGAACCGGCTGGTCCAGGGGGACGTGGGCTCCGGTAAGACCACGGTGGCCGCCTGGGGGGCTTGGCTGGCCGCCCAAAGCGGCTGGCAGTCCGCGCTGATGGCGCCCACCGAAGTGCTGGCTGAGCAGCATTACCGCACCATGAACCAGCTGCTCTCCCCAGCCGGCGTCCGGGTGGCCCTGTTCACCGGCTCCATGACCGCGGCTGAAAAGCGGGCGGCCCGGGCTGCCCTGCGCTCCGGGGCGGTGGACCTGGCGGTGGGCACCCAGGCCCTGCTGTCTCAGGGGGTGGACTTCGCCCGCCTGGGGCTGGTCATCACTGACGAGCAGCACCGGTTCGGCGTGGCCCAAAGGGCGGCGCTGGCCGCCAAAGGGGCGGCACCGCAGTCCTCTTCCCCCCACGTGCTGGTCATGTCCGCCACCCCCATCCCCCGCACCCTGGCGCTGATCATCTACGGTGACTTGGACGTGTCCGTCATTGACCAACTCCCCCCGGGCCGCGTCCCGGTGCAGACCTTTGTGGTGGGGGAGAGCAAGCGTCAGCGGATGTACAACTTTGTCCGCAAACAGGCCGGAGAGGGCAGGCAGACCTATATCGTCTGCCCTGCGGTGGAGGAGAGCACCGGGGACGGGGCCCCGCCCGGCCTGATGGACCTGAAGGCGGTGAAGGTCTACGCCCGGCAGCTCCAGGAACAGATCTTTCCTCAGCTGCGGGTGGGGCTGCTCTACGGTAAGATGAAGCCCCGGGAGAAGGAGGCCGTCATGTCCGCCTTCGCCAGTGGGGAGCTCCAGGTCTTGGTGTCTACCACCGTCATCGAAGTGGGGGTGGACGTGCCCAACGCCGCCCTTATGATCGTCGAAAACGCAGAGCGCTTCGGCCTCAGCCAGCTCCACCAGCTCCGGGGCAGGGTGGGCCGGGGCCGGCACCAGTCCTACTGCGTGCTCCTCACCTCCAACCGCAGCCCGGACACCTTGGCCCGTCTGCGGGTCTTCGCCTCCACCACAGACGGCTTCAAGATCTCTGAGGAGGACCTGAAGCTACGGGGCCCCGGCGACTTCTTCGGCCGCCGCCAGCATGGCCTGCCCACCCTGCGGCTGGCCGATCTCTCCGGGGATATGCGCCTGCTCAGCGAGGCTCAGCAGGCGGCACGGGACCTGCTCTCCGCCGACCCCCGCCTGGCCTTGGGGGAAAACCGCCCTGTGCTGGAGCGAGTACGGGCACTGTTCTCCGATACGCCGGACATCTTCAACTAAAACAGCAGACCGGGGGGGGGGGGGGGGCGCCCCCCCGGCGCCGCGCCCCACGCCGCGGCCGCGGTCTGTCACGGCAGGACAAAGGGGATGTTCAGGTCTTCATGGTCCGCCGTCTCTGTATGTGCCAGCTGGATCTGGATGCGATCCCAGGCACAGTTTTGGATGTGATACAGATACTCGACATGCTTCCTCCCGTCCACCTCCTCCGCTGTCCCAGAGGTGGTCACGCCGTCGAATGTGCGCTCCGTCCCCTCCGGGTCCCGAAAGAGGAAGGTGAAGGGGGCGTCCGGCCCTCCCTCCGCCTGCCGGAAAAGCAGGATGGTGCGGTCCCCTTCCCGGCAGACCTGAAGCAGCTCAGTCCCCTCCGGAAGTCCGCAGGCGGTTCCGGCGGCCAGGTCGATGTCCGCCCACTCCTGCTCCTTGTCCAGCCATTTCAGCCTCCGGATAGAGAGGGTCATCTCCTGTCCCTCCAGGAAATACAGGCTCTGCCGGTAATAGTGGAGCATGGAGCGGGAATCCTCCCCGCCGGTGGCAGTGATATACCCGTCCCCTGTGTCGTATTCTTTTCCATTCCCGTCTACAAAGGCAAACTCGGCCCCCGCCAGCCAGCAGGTATTTTCCGGGTCCTCCTGGAGATGGATCTCCGTGTGGGTGGGGTAGACCTCCAGCTGGTCCACCTTCAGCCGCTGGCCGTCCGTCTCCACCCAGGTGTCCATCACCACCGTCTTGGGACCGGCCATCTTGTCCCGGTCCAGCTGGATGGGGAACGTGAGGGCCACAGCTTCCCCCTCCGCCGGCTCTCCGGCCTCTCCAGACCCGTCCACTGCCGGGGCCCTGTTTTCCGCTTCCCCTGCTGGTCCGGCCGGTTCCACGGTGCACACGGCCAGGAACTCCTCCGGGAGTTCCCCCCGGCTGAAATGGAACTCCGTGTGCCGCAATTCCTCCGCCTCTCCGGCCGTTCCGCTGTACTGGGCGGAGCTGTATCCCTCCAGGGGGGTGCCGTCCGGCGTCTGGAGCTCCCAGGACACCCGGCCGCCGCCCTCCACAGAATAGAACAGGTGTGCCCTGGCTGGGGAGGCGATGACATACTCCGCAGTAACGGAGATCCTGTCCGCCCCCTCTGTCCGGCCGATATACTGCACATAGTCGTGCTCCACCGCCGCCCGCAGGCTGGGAGAGAAGGCCACCGCCGCGGCCAGCTCCCGCAGGACCGGCACCTTGGCGCAGGAGATGGCAAAGGCCGGGGAGGCGTTCACCATCACCACGAAAGCGGCGCACACACCAGCCAGTCCGGCCAGCAGCTCCGCTGGCCGCCGGCGCCTCCGCCTGGCGCGGTCCATCCCTCGCCGGACCGCGCTCTCCAGTTCCGGGGGCTCCCGGCGCAGTTGTTCTGTCAGCACCCAGTATTCCTCTCTCCGGTTCATGACCCCACCTCCTGTCCGTCTGTCAGGTCCAGCCTGAGAAGCTCCAGGGCCCGCCGCTGGCGGGAGGATACCGTCCCCCTGGGGATCTCCAGGGCGGCGGCTGTCTCCTCCAGCGTCAGGCCGGTAAAGTACCGCAGGACGATCACGGAGCGCAGCTCTTCCGGCAGCGCCCGCACCGCCTCCCGCAGGGAGAGGGCATCCATGTGCTCCGCCTCCGGTTCCGGCGGGACGCAGATCCGGCACTCTCTGCGGCGGCGGCGCAGCTCGTCCTTGCACACATTGATGAGGATCCGGGTCAGCCAGGTCTCGAAGAACTCGGGCTGCCGCAGCTTCCGGCGGTCCCGGAAGGCGCGGTACACCGCCTCGTCCACCGCGTCCACCGCAGCGTGCTCCCCGCCCAGGTAGAGGAAGGCTGTGCGGTAGAGCCGACTCCGCTGGTCCTGGGCCCGGAGGGCGAATTCCTGTTCCGTCATGCTCCATCCCTCCCTTTTTGACCATTAGACGCCGGAGGTCCATGTTTTGCCCACCTCCGGTTGAAAAAATTTTTCTGTGATATTATAATAGCAGACAATGAAACAAAGGGGGATCGCTATGCTGACCTTTCGCGATATGACACTGGACGACCGGGACACCGTCCTGCCCATGGTGGATGCCTTCTACCGGTCCAACGCGGTAGACCACCCGGTCCCCCGGGAGATCGTGGAGCGGTCCTTTCTGGCTGCTGCCGGGAATGAGCCCCTGCTCCGGGGCACCCTGATCTTTGAGGAAGGCCGGCTGGCGGGCTATCTGTATGTCACCCTGTGTTACTCCGCGGAGGTGGGCGGGACCTGCGTCTTCATTGAGGAGGTCTATCTCCTGCCGGAGTTCCGTGGCCGCGGCCTAGGCCGGCAGGTCCTGGAGTGGATCTTTACCCAGTACCCGGACAGCCGCCGCTTCCGTCTGGAGGTCACCCAGATGAACCAGGGGGCCGCCCATCTGTATGAGAAGTGCGGCTTCCAGTACCTGCGCTACGACCAGATGGTGCTGGACCGGTGACCAGCAGGCCATCGTGATTTATTGTGGGAGGAAAACTTGAAATGGACTATGTTGAAAAGGCCCGGGCACTCCGGGCAGACCCTGCGGTCCACTACAACTGTTGTCAGGCGGTCCTGGTGACCTTTGCCGACCGGCTGGGACTCACGCCGGAACAGGCCAATGCTCTGGGGGCCCACTTTGGGTCCGGGATGCGTCACGGCTCCACCTGCGGCGCGGTGAGCGGCGCTCTGATGGTGCTGGGCCTGCTGGGCTGCGATGAGAAGCAGTCCACCGCACTGCTCCGAGACTTCCGGACACGTCACGGCGCGCTGGACTGCGCCGACCTGCTCCGGGCTTCCAAGGAACGGGGAGAGCTGCGCAAGGACCACTGCGACAGCTTGGTCCTGGAGATGTCTCGATTTCTGGAGGAACTGCTCAGGGAGCAGAGCACCTGACCCAGACAGAGGAGTGGGGGGGGGGGGGGGGGGGGGGGGGGGGGGGGGGGGGGGGGGGGG
>NZ_JANGBZ010000078.1:0-11930 GCF_024462915.1 Clostridium sp. DFI.5.61 | reverse complement strand
TCTCCAGTATGGATTTGATGGCGTAAGCCAGGATCACGGCAATGATCTCTGTGACAGCTTTCCCGGATAGCTGTTCTGCGATCTGCTCACGACCCAGATAGGCCAGCAGATAGGAGCACCACCCCCAGGCGAAGCCATTGAACAGGCACAGCCAGACGATGGCCTTCATGGTCTCTGTGCGGCCCCTTTTGGACCGGTGGGTGGACAGCCACCACAGCCCCAGACAGAACACGCACCCCAGTGCGAAGGCCGCCGCCGCGGCCAGGATCACAGTGCTGCTCATGCATCCACCTGCCCCGTAATGGGCAAATGATTCACCTCAGCCATAACGGTCTCCAGGTGCCCGTTCCCGCCCAGGTCCTTGTATGCCCGGTACATGTCTTGCAGGTTCTCCTTATCCTCCAGGGTGATTTTCCCGTCCGCAATGTAGCATTTTCCCAGATAGCGCACTCTGTCCACCGTCAGCACCTTCAGGCCAGCCACCACCGCGTCACGCTTGTCCGCCTTGGACCATCTCCGCTGGAGCAGTGCCAGGATGATGGCCGTGAGCCCAGAAGAGCCGACACAGGCCAACAGCGTCTGTATTATCGCATCCATTTAGGCAACGCCTCCTTTCGACAAACTTTGCTTTTCTTGATGGATTTTTATCTTATGTCATCAAGGGATCTCCTCCTCTCGATCTCCCGGGGAACTTGTCTACCAAATGTCTACCATCAAAGGCGGCAGAAAATGCTGAATCCCATCGACTCGCCCCCAATGTAGCAGCAGAACGGTCTACCAGCGTCTACCACTCACGGCCCGGAGTCCTTGACGGCTCCGGGTTTTTGTTACGTGCAAGGGCCTGTAAACACCCCTGACGAGGCGTTCCTGGCGCTGTACGGGATGGCGGGGTCCATCGTGGAGATGCCGCCGGCGGTGGAGCCGGAGGACCGGAGGGACGGGACATACTACCTGGACCGGAAGGTCAGCTATAACAGGGGGGTGTAGGCGTGGCGACGTATTATCGGTGGAGTAAGTATTCTCTTAATCAGTCATATAGGGTAAGTTATACCCAAGGGTCTACGCTTTATGTCAGCCTCGGCGGGGATATAGAAACATACCCGAAGGTATATATCCGAATTATGAATACTTGTCCTCCTATCGTAGAAAAATCGGGAACTTTATATTTCGATATGAGTAATGCTGCTGCTTCGGATAAAAGCAGCATGAACAGCAGTGCCTCAATTAAAGCCGGTAATTTTTACTATATCGGTGTTAAATTTCCCTCAGATGGACTTGTCTCCTCTATATTCCACAACGGCAACAGCACTTCGCACACTCTTAATATTCGCTATGAAACCAAAAACGCTATATGGACAAGAGTGGTCTATCCAGGAGAAGAATCTATTGAACCGCAAAGAGCTAAAGGCGATTTCATCGAATATATCTACTCCACCAGTTCCAACGCCTACCCCCAAGACGGGGTCAGCGGGAACTACTGGTACTCGGACCGGACGGCCATCACAGTCAGCCCTCCGTCCAGCATCAGCGTATCCCCCAACCCGCCCAAGGGGGGCAGCAATGTATCCGTGAGCTGGGGAGCGGCCTCTTCCGGCGGCGGGGCCATCTCCAACTACGAGCTGAGCAAGCGGCTGGACGGCGGCAGCTGGACGGTGGTGGGCACCTATGGCGGCAGCACCCGCACCGACTCGGTCCCGGTGGCCAAGGGGACGGAGACCATCGCCTTCCGGGTGCGGGCCAAGGACGAGAACGGCTATTGGTCCGATTACAGGACCAGCAGCACCTACACGGTGAAAAACAACGCCGCCCCCGGCGCCCCGGAGAGCATCACCGTGCCGGAGACGGTCTACGGCGGCAAGGAGACGGAGATCTCCTGGGAGGCCGCCAGCGACCCGGACGGCAATCTGTCCGGCTACATCCTGGAGCGCCAGACCGACGGCGGCAGCTGGTCCCAGCGGTACAAGGGGGCCGGCCGGTCCTATGCCGACACCGTGCCCTTCGGGACGGAGTCGGTGCGCTACCGGGTCAAGGCCTACGACGTGGAAAACCTGTTCAGCGGGTACACTACCTCCCCCACCAGGAGCGTGGTCAACGCCCCGGACGTGCCCGTCCTCACCGTGCCGGAGCTGGCCATGGAGGGGCAGACCGTCCCCGTAAGCTGGACGGCCGCCACCCACGCCACCGGCTACACACTGGAGCGCAAGGCCGACACGGACGAGGACTGGACCCAGGTGTACTCCGGGCAGGCCCTGAGCTCCAGCGAGACCGCCGGGGCCTGGACCGCGGTGCAGTACCGGGTCAAGGCCACGGGGGAGGAGGCGGATTCCGCCTGGGCCGTCTCCGGGGAGATCCCGGTGGTGTCGGCCTCGGCCCTGGCGATCTCCGGCCAGGACGGGGACCTGGGGACGCTGGTCAACGATGTGCCCTACTCCGTGAGCTCGGACACAGGGGGTCAGATCTCCCTGGAGCTGCGGGTCAACGGGGCCCTGTGGACCGCCCTGGAGGTGTCCAGCGGCTACGCCCAGAGCATCCCGGTCATCGACCTGCCCACCGGCGCGGGGACCATTGACATCCTGGCCACGGTGCAGGCCTCCACGGGGGCTGTCAGCGCCGCCCGGGCCTGGACCTATACCAAGACACCGGTCACCACCTCCGCGGGTCCCTGCGACGTGGTGGAGTGGCAGGACGCCACCGGCGCGGTCAAGTTCCCCGTCACCCTGGCGGAGGCGGTGCGCATCCCGGGAGGGATGACACTGGATCAGGTGACCCAGTTCCCCGCCCAGATCTGCACCGGCAGCTATGTGGGGACGGGGACTTACGGGATGGATGACCCCACGGAGATCACATTCCCGTTTGTGCCGGATCTGTGGGAAATCACCTGTTGCTATGCCAATGGAAGAAATGTTCCTTCAGACGGGTGCTTTGGTTATCTTCTTCCATGGGGAGCAACTGAATATTGCACTGTCAACAATGCGGCGAGCAGACACGCAAATTACTCCGGAAACACAGTGTCATTTTATGGGGATAGTGCACGCCACCAAGCTAATGAAACAGGCTTTATCTATTATTACATTGGCATTAAAATCAGCTGAGAAAGGAGAAACTCCATGAAATATGTCAACTCCACCCCCAACTCCAGCGGGGCCTACCAAGGTCCCCGGTCCGTCCCCTTCCCCGGCTGTCTGCCCCTGACGGACAGCCAGGCGGAGGCGCTGGTGGCCTACAACGGTTTTGTCACCATCATCCGGGAGCCCGACCCGGAGATCGAGGGCTCCAGCGTGACGGTGATCCCGGACCTGGAGGCGTGGGAGGCGTGGACGGCCGCCCAGCCCCCGGAGCCCGAGCCGGAGCCGGCCATGGCGGAGGTGATTTCCCTGGCCCGCATGACCGCCCAGGCCCTGCCGGACGCCCAGGCCCTCCAGGTGCCCTCCCTCTATCCGCTGTGGGCGGCGGGCACGTCATACGGCGGCGAGAGGGAGGCCGTGATCGTGCGGCGGCCCAACGGCTATCTGTACCGCTGCCGGGAACCGCACACCGCCCAGGCAGGATGGGAGCCGGAGACCACCGCGGCCTTGTGGGCGGCCATCCAGGGCAGCCAGGCGGGCACCCCGGAGGACCCCATCCCTGCCGCACGGGGGATGGAGTACCAGTACGGCCTGTACTATCTGGACCCGGAGGACAGCCAGGTCTATCTCTGCCGGCGCACCGGGGAGGAGGAGGGCGGCAAAGTCGTCCTGCAATACCTCCCACACGAGCTGGTGGGGCAGTATTTTGAGGTGGTGGAGTAGTCAGACCACCTCCCACGCCTGTGCATACTCCTCCGGGGAGTAGTTGGTATCGCTTTTGCAGCGGTATGTCTGTCCGTCCGTGTAGATCATGTACTCTCCGGCCCGGTACATATCGTGGGCGCCCTGTACCGGGACAAAGGGCCGGGCCGTCTCCGGGCTTGTCCCGTGTAAAGGCCGCCAGAACGTGAACCACGCAGGATCACCGGGCACGATGCCTGGGGTGATCTCAGGGTCGTGGGCCTGGAAGCACTCCCAGGTCTGGCCGTTGGCGTTGCGGATGTCCCCCACCCCATAGGCCATCTCCGTCCACTCCTGGTAGAGCCCAGAGGCCCGCAGGCGCTGGTCGTCGGTGGTGATGGTCAGGCCGTTGGCACTCATGGCTCCGCAGTAGATAGCGGAGGCCAGTGCCCTGTAATATCGATCATCCATTGCTCAGATCCCCCTCATACAGACGTAATCCCTCCTGGACGGCGGCCTCGATCCCTGCTACCCGCTCGTCCAGGGTGGGCTCCGGCTCGGGCTCCGGGGGCTGGGCGGCCTTCCATGCCTCCCACGCCTCCAGGTCCGGGGTCACCGTCACGCTGGAGCCCTCGATCTCCGGGTCGGGCTCCCGGGTGATGGTGACAAAGCCGTTGTAGGCCACCAGCGTCTCCGCCTGGCCGTCGGTCAGCGGCAGGCAGCCGGGGAAGGGGACGGACCGGGGACCTTGGTAGGCCCCGCTGGAGTTGGGGGTGGATTTGATGTAATTCATATCAGGGCCTCCTTATCCTATTTTAATTCCAATATAATAATAAATTTGATTGTTTCCATTCCCTTGATAGTCAGCACCTGTATCAGAATACAAAGACACAGTAGTCCCTTCAAAGTTGGTAGTTGCACTTCCGGCAGTTGTAAACAGACCTGTTGCGGAAATCCCCCACGGTACGAGCTGAGATTGTCCACGAACCCAGGATCGCTTATTATTTGTAAAATAGCCCAAAATCCCCCACAGATCCGGCACAAACGGGAATGTGATCTCCGTGGGGTCATCCTTCCCATAAGTCCCCGTCCCCACATAGCTGCCGGTGCAGATCTGGGCGGGGAGCTGGGTCACCTGATCCAGTGTCTTCCCTCCCGGGATGCGCACCGCCTCTGCCAGGGTGACGGGGAACTTGACCGCGCCGGTGGCGTCCTGCCACTCCACCACGTCGCAGGGACCCGCGGAGGTGGTGACCGGTGTCTTGGTATAGGTCCAGGCCCGGGCGGCGCTGACAGCCCCCGTGGAGGCCTGCACCGTGGCCAGGATGTCAATGGTCCCCGCGCCGGTGGGCAGGTCGATGACCGGGATGCTCTGGGCGTAGCCGCTGGACACCTCCAGGGCGGTCCACAGGGCCCCGTTGACCCGCAGCTCCAGGGAGATCTGACCCCCTGTGTCCGAGCTCACGGAGTAGGGCACGTCGTTGACCAGCGTCCCCAGGTCCCCGTCCTGGCCGGAGATCACCAGGGCCGAGGCCGACACCACGGGAATGGACGCCGATGCGGCCCAGTCGCTCGTACTGTCGGAGAAAACCGCCTGCACCCGGTACTGCACGCTGGTCCAGGCCCCGGCAGTCTCTGCAAAGGTCAGCTCCGCCCCACTGTACACCTGCGCCCAGTCTTCGTCCGTGTCGGCCTTGCGCTGGAGTGTGTAGCTGGACGCGGTATCTACCGCCGTCCAGTTGACTGTGATAGGCTGCCCCTGCATGGCAAGGGGTGGAACGGTTAATACCGGAGTGAAAACCACTGGGGATGAACTCCCCGTGGTATAGGTGCTCCACAAATTATTGCTGTCCTGCGCCCTAACTCGGAACTGGATAGACGATGCCCCCATTGGAATAGCCACATCCAGGCTTGTGCCGCTAGTGGTTCCAGCAATCTTCCATGAAGTGCTTCCATCCAATGCATAACTCAGCTCATACTTGCTTATGTCGTAAGAGGGCACTTCGCTCGTTGCCGCGTTCCAACTTACTGTCACAGTAGGCGAGGTGATAGGATTGGGGTACTGGAGGTTTGCGGGTGCTGTGGGGCTTGTGACTGTTGATGATAGTTTCTGGTAGTAGTAGTCGCCCTGTACGCCAGCACTAGGATAAGCAGAAGAAGATATTGAATAAACGTATTCGATAAAATTCCCTTGATTCGCAGTTATCGAAACGATTGTTACGTTTGTAGGAAATGTAATTCTGGTAAAGTACTTTCCCTGGGCTGATGTAAGCGGGTCTATAAAAAGAGTGCTCCCGCTTGGAATTGGTCCATAGAAAGCCTTAGTTTGATTGTTATTTCCAATATAACTTCCAGCTTCAAGGTCAAGCGTTGTTCGGGAGTCATAATCTTGAGTGTTTATGGTAGTTTCAAAATTATAATAACCGTTTTCAGCTTGAGGGCGAGTTTTAGAAATACCGATATAATTAGTATAACCTGTTGTTTGGCCACTACTACTCCGGTCAGATTCGACCCACTTGATTGTGCTTTTTCTCCACTTATAATACGTTGCCACACCTACACCCCCCTGTTATAGCTGACCTTCCGGTCCAGGTAGTATGTCCCGTCCCTCCGGTCCTCCGGCTCCACCGCCGGCGGCATCTCCACGATGGACCCCGCCATCCCGTACAGCGCCAGGAACGCCTCGTCAGGGGTGTTTACATCCCCTAACAGCACACGGGTCTCCGGGCTCAGGGTCTCCCCCTTCGTGTAGTAGTTCTCCAGGTCCTTCAGGGTGGCGAACACCAGCGTCCGGTCGATCTCCGCCGTCACGGCGGTCTCTCCGGAGAAGATCAGCTGACAGCCGAAGACGAACTCCCGCAGCTGGTCCTCCCCCGCCTGGATGGCCTCCCCGGCCCCAAAGGCGCAGCCGTAGCCCATCAGGATCTCCCCCTCGTCCGGGTCCTGAGCCAGCAGGCCCAGCTCCTCCCAGACAAAGGCGTCCATCCCGGTGTTGACGAACTGCCCCAGCACCAGGCTCTGGCTGCCCGAGTTGGTCACCCGGGCGATGGGCAGATCCTTCAGCGGCTCCGCCAGCGCGGTGCGCGCCGTCAGGTCCGTCCCCGCCGGCAGCACCCCCGTCCCGATCTGCCACCGGGTCACCGGCGCCCCGCCCCCCGCCGGCACCTTGGCCAGCAGCGCCGCCCCCGCGGCGGTCAATTTCACACTAGGGATCATTCCTGCAATCCACCTCCCACAAGATCATGCTGTCCCCCTGCCGGGCCAGCGCCCCTACAAGGATGGGGGTCTCCACATACTGTCTCTCCGTGATCTCCAGCGGCAGGTGGGCGGGCTTGATCTTCTCCACCGCCTCCCGGATCTCCGCCACTGTCCCCTGCCGGAGATTGATGATGTCGATCCCGATCACTCCGGCCAGGAAGGAGGTCTCCACCCGCTGGCTCTCCCAGCTCTCCGCCACCGCCTGGATCTGGGCCAGCGTCGCCTTTCCGCTGCTGCGCCACTTTGCCCGCAGCGCCGCCCGGCGCTGCTCCACGGTGGCCCCGGCCGGCGGGACGATCCCCGCCACCCGCTCTTCCACCGGCAGGTTCCAGGTCACCCGGTCCAGGGAGATCTGGCTGGGCAGGGAGCGGATCACCCCGCCCTGCCGGTCCATCGGCACCTGAAGGGCGGCCGCCAGTACGATGAGCCAGGGGTCCCGCCGGTACTGGACGGGCAGATTATTCAGCATAGGAGACAGACACCTCCCCCAGTACCGCAGCGTGCTTGGCCGGGACGGTCAGATTCGCCGTCCCGCCGTTGACGGTCAGCCCCTCGTAGTCCTCCACCCCGTCCGTGTCCAGGATGGCGGAGCCGATGCGGGCATAGCTCACCCGGTATCCCTTCTCCGGGGAGAGGGACGGCTGGTACGCCTCCAGCGCCTGCTCTTTCAGGTACCCGGACACCGCCGTCCGGATCGCGGCCTCCACGGTCTCCTGTTCCGCCCCCTCCGCCAGCACCAGGGTCAGGGACAGCGCCACCGCCTGCTCCACCGCCGCGGACACGTAGCAGTAAGCGCCGATGGGGGCCTCCCCCTCTCCGATCCCCTTGCTGTCCGGGTCGATGTGGGTCTGTACCTGCTCTACCAGCTCCTCGCTGGCGGGTTCCCCGAACTGATCCACCAGCACCACCCCCACCGTGTTGGCCCCCTGGTCCAGGGGGTACACCTGGACGCCGCCCACCCCGGACACCTCCATGGCCCACTCCAGGTAGTGGTATTGGTTCCCGCTGGTGGGCGGGGTCTGCACCCGGAGCAGGAACCGCTGGTAGTAGGCGGCATCCGTCTCCGCCTCGTATCCCTCCGCCGTGGGCTCCTCGTTGGTCACCGACACGATGCCGGCAATCTGCACCGGCATCATGGTGATGCTCTCCGCCGGCAGATCACCGGCCGCCCCCGGCGTCACGCACCGGATGGACACGGTCCCTGCCCCTGCGATGACCACCGTCTCCGTGGCCTCGAACTGGACCCCGCCGCCGCTTTCAAACAGCGCCCCGGCCGGGATGGTCCCGTTCCCCGTGGCTGTCAGGGTGCCCACGGCGCAGGTGGCCGCCGTCCGCCGCTGTCCTGTCCTGGGGAAGATGTACGCCTCCAGGGCCTCTCCAGTCAGGTTGGCCGGGTCCAGCTGACGCCGGGCCTCCTCCAGCTCCGCCTCTGTCTGAGCAATGGGGATGGAGGCCGCCGCCAGCCAGTCCCAGGTGGGGAAGCCCACCGTCTTCTGGTAGGTATCCGGCACCGCCTCCAGCATCTCTGCCAGTATCTTGTCCGCGTCAGACATCCACGCTCACCTCCACTGTCTCTCCCGTATGCAATACCGCCGTAAATTCCACCAGGCAGGCCCTTCCCTGCCGGGAGATGGCGAGATCCCGGACTGCCCGCACCGCTGGGCAGAAGCTGGCGGTCTCCCGCACGCTGCGCTCCAGCTCCGCCTCCGCGTAGCCGGAGGGCAGCTTTGTCTCCAGCACCCCCCGGTCGATTCCGTACCGCTTCTCCCCGCTGGTGCGGTAGATGGGCACCCGGTCCGGCTGCTGCCGCAGGGCCAGCTCGAACCACTGCCGCACCGCCTCCTGTCCCGTGCGCTCCACCAGTTTTCCATCCACCAGCAGGAACCGGCGCGCCTCCATATCAAAGGCGGGCACACGCCCGATCTCCGCCGCCGCCTGGGCTGGAATGGCCTCCGGGATCATCGGAAAGAACATTGCCATCTCTCTCACCTCACGTCAATCGGCCCAATATGACTACGCTTTTCCCCATCCAGCAGCACACTACCCGGTCCCCCACGTTCCAGGACAGCTTCCTGATGACGTGTTGGACGACCGTGTACCCCGGGGCGTGTTCCACCACCTTCAGGGGGGCCGGCGGCGCCATTACCTCTCCGCCATACAGGGAGACGGTCAGGGGATCGGTGCGCACCACCTCTCCCTCCAGCCCCGCGTGGGCCTCCCTGCGCTCCTGTCCCGCCCGGATGCGCCGGGCCAGCTCATAATCCCACGTCATGTCCCTTACACCTCCACAGTGTCCTTGGCGTCCGCCGCCCGGCCCTGAGCCGGGTCCTGGACGGTCAGGCTCATAAGGTGGGTGGGACCGTACCGGTGGGTCACGCCCACCACCCGCTGGTCCCCTGTGACGCCGAATCGGTTTCTCTGGAAGCGGAGCAGCACCCCGCTCTCCACCTCGTCCGCCCCCCAGATCTCCTCCACCTGCCGCTCAATGGTCAGCCGGTCGTTCTGATCCAGCAGGGTGCGGATACGCTGGCGGGCCTGGGCGCTGTTCTCGTCCCCGCTCAGGCGCTCCACCGTCTGGACCAGGCCATACTCGTCTATGCTGGCCTGGTTGTACCCCCGGCCCAGCACCTCCGTCTGGCCGCCCCCCACCAGGACCACGCTGTTCCGCAGCTCCCCCATGCTGTCCGATCCGCTCACGGTCCCCTTGGCCAGCGTGATGTCGAAGGCGGCCAGGTTGTCCGCCGGCTTGTGGTAGGCCGTCATGGGGGTGTCGGGCAGCTCCGTCACATACAGCGCCCCGCCCTTGACCCGCCGCTTATACTGCTTTCCGGTCTCCGCGGAGCATATTTTCAGGATGTCCTGCAAAATGGTCTCCGGTGCATCCCCCGTCCACACCTCGGACAGCCGGGTGGGGAGCCTGGGGATCTCCCCCACCGGTATCCCCGCCTTGGCGCACATCCGCCGGATGGCGTCGTCCGCTGCCGCGTTGGACACTTGCAGCAGGATCTCGCTCTTGGTGAGATACCACCCTCTGTCGTTGGCGCTGACGCTGCCGTCCAGCCCCACGGTCTGGACCACCCCGGAAAAGACCTCCCTCCCGTGGTTGTCCACCCGCAGCTTGCTCCCCGGCCGGACGCCCGGCCATGGCATGCCGGCATCATAGAGCTGGTTGCGCAGGACGGAAAAGGTCAGCTCCACGCTCAGGGCCTCCAGCTCATCCCGGGCCTCCGGGCTGCCCACCCATGCCGTGATGTCCCTCCACTGCCCGCCCTGGTACAGGGAAAAGCGGTGGTCATCCACGTATGCGCTGCCCATGCTCTCACCCCTGAATGAATTTGTATTCCCGGAAGGTCAGGGAATAGGCAAGATCTCCGTTCCGCTTCACCTTCCATTGGAAGTCGTCAATGGAGCAGGCCATATTCAGGCGGCACCGGCCGGAGTTGTCCAGCAGGGTCACCCGGAAGGGGATGCGCCGCTCCTGTCCCCGCTGGATGAACGCCACATACTTCCACCCGTCCGTCTCCGCCTCCGGCGGCATGAACGGATACCGGCGGCCCACCGGGAAGAAGCTGGACAGGGGGATGGACCGCAGGCCCATGGGGCCCAGGGTGTTGAAATCCCCAGAGATGCCCTCATAGGTCCCGTTGCGCTGCTCCACCTCCGGGCCAAAGTCCGGGGGGACGCTGGGCCACACCATGACCTCCTCATTGTTGTTGAAGGATACGACCAATTTGTACGCCATACCGGCCCCCCCTTAATTGAGCAGAATATCTTCAATTTCTCTTGACAAATACACACTCAGTGTGTATAATAATATCAAGAGGTGAAACAATGAAACGTCGGGATCTGATCAAGCTCCTTGAAAAAAACGGCTGGACTTTCAAACGGGCGGGCGGAAATCATGACGTCTACGTCAAAGGCAATGAAAGGGAAGCTGTGGAGCGGCACCGTGAAATCCCAGAAGCGCTTGCACAGGCCATTATCCGAAGGCGGGGGCTGAAATAAGCCCCCCGCCTCAGCAAATAAAGGAGGAAGAATTATGACGGTTGTATATCCTGTGGTGTTTACCCCCTTGGAAGAGGGCGGCTATCTGGCCTATGTCCCCGACTTAAAAATCAACACCCACGGCGAAGACCTGGCCCAGGCCATTCTCATGGCCCGGGACGCGATCGGGGTGATCGGCCTGGATATCGAGGACGACGGCGACCCGCTGCCTGTCCCCTCCAAGTCGGTCCCGCACCAGGATAACGAGATCGTTTCCCTGGTAGATGTCGATTTGGCCGCATACCGCCGCGCGCATGATATGCGGACCGTGCGGCGCAATGTCACCCTGCCCAGCTACCTGAACGAGCTCGGGGAAAAGGCCGGCCTCAACTTCTCCCAGGTCCTCCAGGACGGTCTCCGCCAGCGCCTGGGGGTCCAGTGATTTTTTCCTCCATCAGGGAGGTCTTTCTATGTTCCACAAAATAAAAACTGTCTCCCCGCTCCCAGATTTCCGCCTGTTGGTTTCCTTTGCGGAGGGCCCCTCCAAGACCTATGAGGTGTCCCCCCTCTTCCAGCGCGTCCCCGCACTGGCCGCCCTCCGGGACACGCCCGGCCTGTTCCAGCAGGTCCGTGTAGATCCCGGCGGATACGGCATCTCCTGGAATGACGAATTGGACCTGGATGCCTCCGAGCTCTGGGCCCACGGCCAGCTGGTCTCCTCCCCCTTTGACAGCCTGCTCTCCTTTGCCGATGCCACCGCCCTCTGGGGGCTGAACGAGAGCACCCTGCGCAAGGCGGTCTCCTATCGGAGGCTCATTGAGGGGGTCGATGTCCAAAAATATGGAAAACAGTGGATCGTCACCCGCACCGCAATGGAACGGGAGTATGGTCCCCTCCCACCCGCATGACTTTCCCCGCCGGCCCCGCTTTTCCGGGGCCGGC
>NZ_JANGBZ010000077.1:0-11949 GCF_024462915.1 Clostridium sp. DFI.5.61 | reverse complement strand
CGGCCAGGGGGCCTCCAGAAAGATCCGGAGGCGGTAGAAGTCCCGCAGGGCGGGGGGGGGGGCGGAGGCCCCCCCCCCCCGCCCCCCGGGGGGGGGGGGGGGCGCTCTTCTCATTTTTCGCGGGCGAGGGATCTTACCCTTACACCTCGTACATCTTGACCATGCGCTGGAGCTTCTCGTAGCGGGCTTTGGCCTCCTCCTCGTTCTGAGCGAAGAGTTCCTTGGCGCGCTCGGGGAAGGAGCGGGTCAGGCTGGAGTAACGGGCCTCGTTCATCAGGAACTCCTGATAGCCGCCTGCGGGCGCCTTGGAGTCCAGAGTGAAGGGATTCTTGCCCTCCGCCTTCAGGGCGGGGTTAAAGCGGAACATATTCCAGTAGCCGCACTCCACGGCCTTCTTCATCTCGGACTGGCAGTTGGCCATGCCGCCCTTGATGGAGTGCATCTCACAGGGGGCGTAGCCGATGATGAGGGACGGGCCGTGGTAGGCCTCGGCCTCCTGGATAGCCTTCAGGGTCTGGTTCATGTTGGCGCCCATAGCCACCTGGGCCACATAGACGTAGCCGTAGGTCATGGCGATCTCCGCCAGGCTCTTCTTCGCCACTGTCTTGCCGGCCGCGGCAAACTGAGCCACCTGGCCGATGTTGGAGGCCTTGGAGGCCTGTCCGCCGGTGTTGGAGTACACCTCGGTATCAAAGACGAAGATGTTCACATCCTCGCCGGAGGCCAGCACGTGGTCCACGCCGCCGAAGCCGATGTCGTAGGCCCAGCCGTCGCCGCCGAAGATCCACACGGACTTCTTGTTCAGGTACTCCTTCTCGTCCAGGATCTCCTTGACCAGCTTGCATGCCTCGCACTGACACAGCGTCTCGCCCTTGGCCTGCAGCTCCTTGCCGAAGGCCTGGATCTCGGCCTTGTCACTGGCCAGCAGCTCGTCCACCGTGCACAGGCCGGCCTCCAGAGCCGCCACATAGGCCTTGGCAGCCTCCTGGTTGGCCTGGCCGTCCTCCATAGTGTCCAGCCACTTCTGGGCGGCCTCCTTCAGCTCAGGACGGGCCCAGTCCACCGCGATCAGGGCCTCGGTCTTGGCAGCCAGCCGGTTGCGGATGGCCTTCTGTCCCAGATACAGGCCCAGACCGTGCTCGGCGTTGTCCTCAAACAGGGAGTTGGCCCAGGCGGGACCCTTGCCCTCGGCGTTGACGGTGTAGGGAGAGGTGGCAGCCGGACCGCCCCAGATGGAGGAGCAGCCGGTGGCGTTGGAGATATACATCCGGTCTCCGAACAGCTGGGTGATGAGACGGGCATAGGCGGTCTCGGCGCAGCCGGCGCAGGAGCCGGAGAACTCCAGCAGCGGGGTGCGGAACTGGCTGCCCTTGACAGTCAGGTCGGCCATATCCTCCTTCACGGAGACGCTGGCCACCATGTAGTCAAAGACCTCCTGCTGAGCGGCCTGGCTCTCCTGGGAGACCATGGTCAGGGCGTTGGTGGGGCAGATGTTGGCGCAGACGGAGCAGCCCATGCAGTCCAGGGGGCTGACCGCCATGGCAAACTTGTACACGCCCTTGCCCTTGCCCGCCTTCACATCCACGATCTTGGCCGCATCGGGGGCGTTCTTGGCCTCCTCCTCGGTCAGGGCATAGGGACGGATGGTGGCGTGGGGGCACACGTAGGCGCACTGGTTGCACTGGATGCACTTGCTGGAGTCCCACTCAGGCACGCTGACAGCCACGCCCCGCTTCTCATAGGCGGAGGCGCCCTGCTCGAAGGTGCCGTCTGCGTGGTCTACAAAAGCGGAGACAGGCAGGCTGTCGCCGTCCATGCGGTCCACGGGCTCCAGGATGTTCTCCACCATCTTCACCAGCTTGGCAGGGCCGGACAGGACACTCTCCTTGGGTGCATCCTGAGCATCCTTCCAGGAGGCAGGCACCGTGAACTTCTTGAAGGCAGTGGCACCGGCGTCGATGGCCTTGTGGTTCATATCCACCACGTCCTGGCCCTTCTTCAGGTAGGAGTGGGTGGCCGCGTCCTTCATATACTGGATGGCCTCGGTCTGGGGCATCACGTTGGCCAGGGAGAAGAAAGCAGACTGGAGAATGGTGTTGGTGCGCTTGCCCATGCCGATCTTGGCTGCCAGGTCGATCGCGTCGATGGTGTAGACCTGGATGTCATTTTCCGCGATGTAGCGCTTGGCCACGGCGGGCATGTGCTTGTCCAGCTCCTCATCGGACCACTGGCAGTTGATGAGGAACACGCCGCCGGGCTTCACGTCCCGGACCATGGGGAAGCCCTTGAGGATATAGGAGGGGTTGTGGCAGGCCACGAAGTCAGCCTTATTGATATAGTAGGAGCTCTTGATGGGCTTGTCGCCGAAGCGCAGGTGGCTGATGGTCACGCCGCCGGTCTTCTTGGAGTCATACTGGAAGTACGCCTGCACATACTTATCGGTGTGGTCGCCGATGATCTTGATGGAGTTCTTGTTGGCACCCACAGTGCCGTCGCCGCCCAGGCCCCAGAACTTGCACTCGATGGTGCCCTCGGCGGCGGTGTTGGCGGACTTGCTCTCCGGCAGGGAGAGGTTGGTCACATCGTCCACGATGCCGATGGTGAACTGGCGCTTGGGCTCGGCCTTGGCCAGCTCCTCATAGACAGCAAACACGCTGCGGGGCGGGGTGTCCTTGGAGCCCAGGCCGTACCGGCCGCCCACAACGGTCTTGTCGGTAATGCCCGCATTGGTCAGCGCGGTGACCACATCCAGGTACAGGGGATCGCCCAGGGCGCCGGGCTCCTTGGTCCGGTCCAGCACGGCGATCTTCTTTGCGGTGGCGGGGATGGCAGCGATGAGCTTGTCGGCCCGGAAGGGGCGGTACAGGCGCACCTTGATCAGGCCCACCTTCTCGCCGTGGGCGTTGAGGTAGTCGATGACCTCCTCGGCCACGTCGCAGATGGAGCCCATGGCGATGATGACCCGGTCAGCGTCAGGGGCGCCGTAGTAGTTGAACAGCTGGTAGTTGGTGCCCAGCTTGGCGTTGACCTTGCCCATATACTCCTCCACGATGGCGGGGAGGGCGTCATAGTAGGTGTTGCAGGCCTCGCGGTGCTGGAAGAAGATGTCGCCGTTCTCGTGGGAACCGCGCATGGTGGGCCGCTCGGGGTTCAGGGCGCGCTTGCGGAACGCCTCCACGGCGTCCATGTCCACCATCTCGGCCAGGTCCTTGTAGTCCCAGATGGCCACCTTCTGGATCTCGTGGGAGGTGCGGAAGCCGTCGAAGAAGTTGATGAAGGGGACGCGGCCCTTGATGGCAGCCAGGTGGGCCACGGCGCCCAGGTCCATGACCTCCTGCACATTGGATTCGGCCAGCATGGCAAAGCCGGTCTGGCGGCAGGCCATCACGTCAGAGTGGTCGCCGAAGATGTTCAGGCTCTGGGCGGCCACGGTACGGGCAGACACGTGGAAGACACCAGGCAGCAGCTCGCCGGCGATCTTGTACATGTTGGGGATCATCAGCAGCAGGCCCTGGGATGCGGTGTAGGTGGTGGTCAGAGCGCCCGCCGCCAGAGAGCCGTGGACAGTGCCGGCGGCACCGGCCTCAGACTGCATTTCGATGACCTTGACGGTGGTGCCGAAGATGTTTTTCTGGCCCTGGGCCGCCCACTGGTCCACATAGTCGGCCATGGGGCTGGACGGCGTGATGGGGTAGATACCGGCTACCTCGGTAAACGCGTAGCTGACATAGGCCGCCGCGTTGTTGCCGTCCATGGTCTTGAATTTTCTAGCCATAGAGAATCCCTGCTTTCTTCCAATTTTCTGGGCCCGGCCATCCCGCCCCGGTCCCTGTTCTCCTGTGGGATGTATGTCTCCTCCCGCCGGCCCGGCGGGCCGCCTGCCTTGGGTCGGGATGGCGGTCAGCTCCCCGCGGTCAGGCGTCCGGGCACAGCGATCCCGCCCCTCCCTGTTTTGGAGCGGGCGGTCTCTTCTCAGACAAAGCTAGTTTATCATCTTTTCCCCCATTTGTAAATCGGGCTGGAGCGATTTCCCCCGATTTCCGGAAGAAAAATACTGGCATCCGTTGCAAAGGATGGTGCCGAAGGAGTAAAATGTACCAAACGGGGACAATTTGTGTTCCATACTCCCGCCAAGGAGGATGTGCCTATGGTATTCCAAGTGCGCTCTCTGGGGCTCCAGGGGGTCTCAGGCTATGAGGTGAGCGCCGAGTGCGACCTGTCCAGCGGCCTGCCCGCCTTCACCCTGGTGGGCCTGCCCGATGCGGCGGTGAACGAGGCCCGGGAGCGGGTGCGCTCCGCCATCAAGAACTGCGGCTTTCAGTTCCCGGTCAGCCGCATCACTGTCAATCTGGCCCCCGCCCATGTGAAGAAGTCAGGCACGCTGTACGACCTGCCCATCCTGGTAGGCATCCTGGCCGCCGGCGGGCAGCTGAAGGTGCGGGACCCGGACTGCGCCTTTGTGGGGGAGCTGTCCCTGTCCGGGGAACTGCGCCCCGCGGCGGGCATCCTTCCCATGGCATTGGCCGCCGGGCGGGCTGGCATCCGCTCTCTCTTCGTTCCGGAGGCCAATGCCGCCGAGGCCACCCTGGCCGGCGGTCCCGCCGTTTACCCTGTCCGGGACGTGGCCCAGCTGGCCCGGCATCTCACCGGAGAGGAGCCCATCCCCCCGGCCCGCCCCTGGGTACCCGGCCCCGGCCCAGAGCCCGCCCCCGACTTCTCCGAGGTGAAGGGGCAGGAGAACGGGAAGCGGGCCCTGGAGATCGCCGCGGCCGGCGGCCACAACCTGCTCATGTGTGGTCCTCCCGGGTCTGGCAAATCCATGCTGGCCCGCCGCCTGCCCTCCATCCTCCCCGATATGAGCCGCTCTGAAGCCCTGGAGGCCACCGAGATCCACTCGGTGATGGGCCTCACCGACCCGGACCACCCCCTCATCAGCCGCCGCCCCTTCCGTTCCCCCCACCACACCATCTCCCCCATGGGGCTGGCAGGGGGCGGCACCAATCCCAGGCCGGGTGAGATCTCCCTGGCCCACCACGGGGTCCTCTTTCTGGACGAGCTGCCCGAGTTCTCCAAGGAGGTGCTGGAGGTGCTCCGCCAACCCCTGGAGGACGGGCAGGTGCAGATCTCCCGGGCCGCCGGCTCGGTGACCTATCCCAGCCGGTTCATGCTGGTGTGCGCCATGAACCCCTGCAAGTGCGGCTGGTACGGCCACCCCAGCGGCCGCTGCCGCTGCACGGAGCAGGAGGTGCGGCGCTATCTCTCCCGCCTGTCCGGCCCCCTTCTGGACCGCATCGACCTGTTTGTGGAGGTGGCCGCCCTGGAGTTCGGTGAGCTGGCCCGCCGCGCCCCGTCGGAGCCCTCCTCCGTCATCAAGGGCAGGGTGGACCGGGCCCGGGACATCCAGCGTGGGCGCTATGGGGACGCCTCCTGCAACGCCCGGATGGGCCAGCAGGAGCTAGACCGGTTCTGCGCCCTGGACTCGGAGTGCCAGCGGCTGATGCAGGGGGCCTTTGACCGGATGGGGCTCACCGCCCGCAGCTATGACCGCATCCTGCGGGTGGCCCGGACCATCGCTGACCTGGACAGCAGCACCTCCATCCAGCTCCCCCACCTGGCCGAGGCCCTCCAATATCGTCCGCCGGAGTACCTGCGGCGGTAGGATGTGCCCTGCATAGGGCACGCGCCGGAGGGACATCCCCGGACAGATCCGAGACTTTCTCCGCTCCCGCTGGACATCCCCGGCGCTTTCCGATATAATGCCTGTGAAGCGAATCGATGGAAAGGATCTTACACATAATGAACGAAATCATTCTGCTCAAGCTGGGTGAGATGGTCCTCAAGGGGCTCAACCGCCGCAGCTTCGAGGACAAGCTCCAGGCCAACCTCCACCGCCGTCTCCGTCCCTTCGGCCAGTTCCGGGTGTACACCCGGCAGTCGGCCACCTACGTGGAGCCCATAGGCGAGGGCTGCGATGTGGAGGGGGCCTATGAGGCCCTGAAGCACGTGTTCGGCATCGTGGGTCTGTCCCTGGCCCGCCCCTGCGGGAAGGACAAGGACGCCATCCTGGCCTGCGCCAAGGAATTTCTGGACGACCAGCTCCGCGCCGCCCGCACCTTTAAGGTGGAGACCAAGCGGGCAGACAAGACCTTCCCCATGACCTCCATCCAGCTCAGCCAGTATGTGGGCGGGGAGCTCCATGAGGCCTATGACAACCTGGAGGTGGACGTCCACCATCCCGAACTCACCGTCTACGTGGAAGTGAGGGACTACGCCGCTTACGTCCACACCCAGCCCCAGCCCGGCGCCGGCGGCCTGCCTGTGGGCATCAACGGCCGGGCCGTCTCTCTGCTCTCCGGGGGCATCGACTCCCCTGTGGCCAGTTGGATGATTGCAAAGCGGGGGGTGGCCCTGGACATGGTCCACTTCTTCTCCTATCCCTACACCTCCCTCGAGGCCAAGGAGAAAGTGCTGGAGCTGGCCCGCCTGCTCACCCCCTGGACCGGGCGGCTCACCGTCCACGTGGTGCCCTTCACCGCCATCCAGGAGGAGCTGCGCCGCTCCTGCCCGGAGGAGCTGTTCACCGTCATCATGCGCCGCTTCATGATGCGCATCGCCCAGGAGGTGGCCCGGCGGTGCGGGGCTAAGGCCCTGGTCACCGGTGAGTGCCTGGGCCAGGTGGCCAGCCAGACCATGGACGCCATGCTGGTCACCGGCGCGGTGGTCGATCTGCCCATCCTGCGCCCTGTGGTGGGGATGGACAAGGAGGAGATCGTCCAGATCGCCCGGAAGATCGGCACCTTCGAGACCTCCATTCTCCCCTATGAGGACTGCTGCACCGTCTTCACGCCCCGTCATCCTCGTCTGCGGCCCCTGCCCGGCGAGGTGGAGTTCGCCGAGGAGAAGCTGGACATCCAGGCGCTGATCCAAGCCGCGGTGGACGGCATCGAGCGGGTCCAGGTCTGAGGGACAGGAGGCGCGATATGGCACAGATCAACGTGATCCTCTGGGACGTGGACGGGACGCTGCTGGACTTCTCGGCAGCGGAGCGGCGGGCTCTGGAGGATTGCTTCCGCTCCTTTCAGATGGGCCCCTGCACGCCGGAGCTGCTGGCACGCTACTCCCAGATCAACCGGACCTACTGGCGGCGGCTGGAGCGGGGGGAGCTGACCAAGCCCCAGGTCCTGCTGGGCCGCTTTGAGGAGTTTTTCGCCCAGGAGGGGCTGAACTGCCGGGACATCCCCGCTTTCAACCAGGAGTACCAGCTGCGCCTGGGGGACACTGTGGTGTTCCGGGATGACGCCGGTTCTCTGGTGGCCCGGCTGAAGGGTCGGGTACGGCAGTACGCAGTGACCAACGGCACCCGGGTCGCCCAGGAGCGGAAGCTGTCCCGCTCCGGCCTGGACCGGATGCTGGACGGGGTCTTCATCTCTGAGATCGTGGGGACCGAGAAGCCGGGGGCCGCCTTTTTTGACGCGGTATTCTCCCAGATCGACCCCTGCTGCCGGGACGAGGTGATGATCGTGGGCGACTCCCTCACCAGCGACATGCAGGGGGGACGCAGCGCCGGCATCCTGTGCTGCTGGTACAACCCTCTGGGGGAGCCCCGCCCGGCAGACCCCCGCATCGACTATGACATCCGGGACCTGCGCCAGGTAGAGCAGATCCTGGACCGGGCCGGGGCGGCGGAAGCCCCCGCCCCCTGACTGGAGCGCCGCCAATCTCATTTTCCTGGAGGTCTTTTTCATGTCTCATACTGTAGAGATCCTGTCCGTGGGCACTGAGCTGCTGCTGGGCAACATCGTCAACCTGGACGCCCAGATCCTCTCCCAGGGGCTCAGCGCCCTGGGCCTGAACGTCTACTGGCACACCGTGGTGGGGGACAACCCCCAGCGGGCCCGGGAGGCGGTGGCTGCCGCTAAGGGGCGGGCTGATATCATCATCACCACCGGGGGGCTGGGCCCCACCTGTGATGACCTGACGAAAAACGTGTTGGCCGAGGCGTTTGGAAAGAAGCTGGTGTTCCACGAGCCCTCTGCCCAGCGCATCCGGAATTATTTTGCCCGCACCGGGCGGCCCATGACGGAGAACAATCTTCAGCAGGCCATGCTCCCCGAGGGCTGCACCGTCCTGGTCAACGACTGGGGCACCGCCCCAGGCTGCGCCTTCCAGGCGGAGGGCTGCCACGTCATCATGCTCCCCGGCCCCCCCAGCGAGTGCCGTCCCATGTTCCAGCACCGGGTGGTCCCCTACCTTCAGGCCCTGTCTGAGGGAGTCATCGCCTCCCACACCCTGAAGCTGTTCGGCATCGGGGAGTCCCAGATGGAGGCCCAGCTCCGGGACGAGATGAACGCCATGTCCAACCCCACTCTGGCCCCTTACGCCAAGGAGGGGGAGTGTGAGCTGCGGGTCACCGCCAAGGCACCCACCATGGAGCAGGCCCAGGCCCTGCTTCTGCCCAAGGTGGAGGAGCTGAAGGCCCGCTTCGGCACCCGGGTGTACGGGGTGGATGTCTCCTCTCTGGAGGAGGTGGTGGAGGACCTGCTTCGGGAGAAGGGCCTCACCCTGGGCTGCGCCGAGAGCATCACCGGCGGCCTGATGGCCAAGCGCCTCACTGACATCCCCGGCTCCTCCCAGGTGTTTCGGGGCGGGGTGGTCTCCTACACCAATGAGGTGAAGGCGGGCGTACTGGGGGTGCCCCAGCACCTGCTGGACCAGTTCGGCGCAGTCTCCCCGGAGGTGGCCCGGGCTATGGCCGATGGAGCCCGGAGGCTGCTGGGCTGCGACATCTCCCTGTCCGCCACCGGCGTGGCCGGCCCTGGAAAGGACGAATGGGACCACGAGGTAGGCACCGCTTTCGTGGCCATCTCCACCGCCGAGGGCGCCCATGTCCGCGCCCTGAACCTGGGCAGCCGCCCAGTCCGTGCCCGTCTGCGTACTCAGACCGCCCACCACGCCTTTGATCTGGCCCGGCGTTATCTCAGCGGCCTGCCCTTCGAGGACTGATCCCGCCCCCCGATCAAACACCGCGCCCCGGAAGAGAACGTCTTCCGGGGCGCGGTCTGCTTTTTCGCTGGATTTTTCGCCGGACAACTGGGGCAGGTGCTCCATCAGCCCCCTGAAATCCCGGATCTCCTCCACGCCGTCCGGGACCGTGCGCTGCATCACCTCATAGAAGACAGGCCCGTCCTCACAGGCCACCGTGCCGCAGAGGTCTAAAAACTGTTTTGATCATCGTCTCACCTTCCGTAATACAGCTCCGGTTCCCGGCGGGGGGACAGCAGCCGCCCCTCCAGCCCCTCCACCATCTTGGGAAAAGCCGGACCGGCCACCGCCCGCGCCCCCGCCGGACAGCTTTTCACACAGGCCAGACAGGAGATGCAGCGGCCCGTGTCAGTGCTCCGGGGGGATTCCGGAGGGATGGCTCCCGCCGGGCACCGGGACACACACGCCATGCATCGGGTGCAGCTCTCGTCCCCCGCGGGGTGCACCTCCACCCGCCTGGCCGGCCGGTAGGGCCGGTCCCCCGGCACCGTGAGCCGGCAGGTCCTCCAGTCCGGCCGCTCCAGCAGCGCCCGGACCCCCGCGGCAAATTCCCGCACCTTTTCCAGGTCCGCCCCATCCGGCCGTCCGGCCCCGATGCGGCCGGAGAAGGTGTGAGGGGCGATCCAGGCCCCCGCCGCGATCCCGTGGAATCCATGGGCCTGACAGATGTCCTGCTCCTCCAGCAGGGCGTCCTCAAAAGCTCTGTTGCCGTAGCTCACATTAAAGACCGCCGGGGTCCCGTCCCCCCGCAGGCGTTCAAAGATCCCGCCCTCCAGCTGGGGCAGCCGCCCCGCATAGACCGGCGCCCCCAGGATCACCAGATCCTCCGGGCCAAAGACATGGTCCCGCGCCCGCTCCTCCCGCGCCGTCAGATCGATCTCCTCCGCCTCGCAGGAGAGCAACCCGGCCAGCGCCGTAACATAAGCTCTCGTCCCCCCTGTTGGGCTGAAATACACCCCATATACCTTTCCCTGCAGCATAGGTCTGCCCGCCTTTCTCTCCAAAATTTGTTTTCCTGCTGACACTGTACCTCTCTTTGTCTGGCCTGTCAACCTCCGGCACAGGGAGGCGGCGGCCGCTCTCTTAGAAGAGAGCGGCCGCCGCTGTCTGCCCTGTCCGGATGATTTAGTTTTATGCGGGGCCTGCCGCCGTCCTCTAGGCCTCCCCGCCGGACGGCTGAGAGAAGCTGGTCATCCCCGATACAGTCCCGCTTTCTCCAGCCGGGAGCGGATCATGGGGCCCAGCGCCATGGCGATCAGCATTTTGACCAGGTCGCCGGGGATGAAGGGGAACACGCACAGCCCCAGGGCAGCCCCCACGGAGGAACCGGCCTGGAAGCAGTACCAGGCGGTGCCGAAGGCATAGCACACTGCAGTGCCCGCGATCATGCCGGCCAGCTGGATGCCCCGGTTCCGGAAGCGGTCAATGACCACGCCGGCGATCAGTGCCATGGGGATGAAGCCCACGATATAGCCCCCGGTGGGGCCCAGCAGCCTGCCCATGCCGCCGGTGAAGCCGGAGAACACCGGCACGCCCACCATGCCGATCAGCACATAGACCAGATAGCTCACTGTCCCCCGCTTCCACCCCAGCAGATAGAGAGACAGGTAGATGGCCAGATTTGTGAAGGAGATGGGCACCGGTCCGATGGGGATGGACATGGGCGCCAGGACACAGGTCACCGCCGCCATCACCGCGGTCATGGACAGGCCGTAGATCTTGCTCTTTTTCTGGACCGCCCCGGCGGTCATGGGTTCGTGGCTCATAGTTCTGATTTCCTTTCCTTATCGTTTGGGGCGTTTCTCCTGCCCCGCTGTCGCTCATACCTGGTAGCCCAGTCCCAGCAGCATGGCCCGGTCCCCCGCCATGCTGGTCCCGGTGGTGGTGAGCATGTCCCCGGTGATGGCCGCGTTGGCCCCAGAGCGGAACAGCTCCGCTCCGCCGTCCAGGAACTGCCCCCGGCCCGCCGCCATCCTGATCCATGCGGTGGGGTTGATGTACCGGAAAAAAGCCACGGTGCGCAGCACGTCCTCGTTGGAAATGGGCTCCATCCCCTCATAGGGCGTGCCCGGGATGGGCCGCAGGAGGTTCAGCGGGATGGAGCTGATCTCCAGCTCTGCCAGGCTGACCGCCAGGTCCAGGCGGTCCTCCCAGCTCTCTCCCATGCCCAGTATGCCGCCGGAGCACACCTCCAGCCCCGCCGCCCGGGCCCGTTGGATGTTGGTCACCTTGTCCTCATAGGTGTGTGTTGTGCACATCTGTGGGAAGTATCGCCGGGAGGTCTCCAGATTGGCGTGGCAGCGCTCCACCCCCGCCTCCTTCATGCGCCGGAACTCCTCCTCGGTCTGGAGGCCGTGGGAGGCGCACAGCTTCAGCCCGCTCTCCCGATGCAGCCGGGCGTAGGCCTCCAGGGCCTGCTCCAGCTCCATCCCCTTCAGGCTGCGCCCGGCGGTGACGATAGAGAAGCGGTGGACGCCCCCCGCCTCGTTCCGTCTGCACTCCGCCACAATCTTCTCCAGGGGGAGGAAGGGATACTCCTCCACCTGGGTGCCGTAGTGGCAGGACTGGGCGCAGAACTTGCAGTCCTCGCTGCACCGGCCGCTCCGGCCGTTGATGATGGTGCACAGGTCCGCCCGGTCCCCGCACAGGGCCTGCCGGATCTGGTCCGCTCCCGCCCGCAGCTCCTCCAGGTCCGCCGTCAGGAAGACGGCCAGGTCGTCCCGGCGGTTCAGCCTTCTGCCCGAGATGATCTCCACTGCCAGCTTTTTCACGCCTATCCCCTCTCTCAATTGTAAACCGTTTTTCTGCAATAGTTTACCACTGCCTCCCCGGATTGTCAACTTTATTTTTTTTCGGTTTACTATTGTGAAACAGCAGAGGGGACTGCCGGGATATCGGCGGCCCCCT
>NZ_JANGBZ010000076.1:0-12386 GCF_024462915.1 Clostridium sp. DFI.5.61 | reverse complement strand
CCCCCCCCCCCCCCCCCCCCCCCCCCCCCCCCCCCCCCCCCCCCCCCCCCGCCTGCCGGACCGGGCCCCGGGCGGTCAGCCCCCGGGGACGCCGGTGTCCGGCTCAGCACTTCTCAAAGATGGTGGCGACACCCATGCCGCCGCCGATGCACAGGGTGGCCAGGCCGCGCTTGGCCTCGGGCCGCTTCTGCATCTCGTGGAGCAGAGTGACGATGATGCGGGCACCGGAGGCCCCCACGGGGTGGCCGATGGAGATGGCGCCGCCGTTGACATTCACCTTGCTCATGTCGAAGCCCAGCTCCCGGGCCACGGCCACGGACTGGGCGGCAAAGGCCTCATTGGCCTCCACCAGGTCGATGTCCTCGATCTTCAGGCCGGCCTTGCTCATGGCCTGGCGGGAGGCGGGCACCGGGCCCACGCCCATGATCTTGGGGTCCACGCCGCCCTGGCCCCAGCTGACCAGCTTGGCCATGGGCTTCAGGCCGTACTTTTCCACCGCCTCGCCGGAGGCGAGCACGATGGCGGCGGCGCCGTCGTTGATGCCGGAGGCGTTGGCGGCGGTGACCCGCTGGACGTGCTTGCGGGTATCGGCCTCGTGGATCTGGGTGAGCTCAAAGGTATGGACGATCTCGTCCTCCACTCCCTCGGGGCCCACAGGGAAAGCGCCCTTCAGCTTGGAGATGCCCTCGGCGGTGACGCCGGGGCGGGGGAACTCGTCCACCTTGAACTCCACCAGCTCTTTCTTCTTCTTCACCATGACGGGGACGATCTCGTCCTCGAAGCGGCCGGTCTTCTGGGCGGCCTCGGCCTTCTGCTGGGAGGCGGCGGCGAACTCGTCCAGCTCCTGGCGGGTGATGCCCCACACGTCGCAGATGTTCTCAGCAGTAGTGCCCATGTGGTAGTTGTTGTAGGCGTCCCACAGTCCGTCCCGGATCATGGTGTCCACCACCTTCTTGTCCCCCATGCGGGCGCCCCAGCGCTCGTCAGGCAGGGCGTAGGGGGCGGCGGACATATTCTCGGTGCCGCCGGCCACGATGATGTCGGCGTCCCCGGCCAGGATGGCCCGGGCACCCTCGATGACCGACTTCATGCCCGAGCCGCACACCATGCCCACGGTGTAGGCGGGGACGGAGTAGGGCAGGCCGGCCTTGACGCCCACCTGGCGGGCGGGGTTCTGGCCCTGGGCAGCAGTGAGGATGCAGCCGAACATCAGCTCGTCCACCTGCTCCGGCTCCACGCCGGCCCGGGACAGGGCCTCCTTCACCACTACGGCACCCAGCTCGGGGGCGGGGGTGTCCTTCAGGCTTCCGCCGAAGGAGCCCACGGCGGTGCGGCAGCAATTGACAACATAGATCTCTTTCATTGGGATCGTTGACCTCCATTCTTTCATCAGGCGCGCCGGAGCGGCGGCCGGGATCTCGGGATCTTCATGCTCCATTATAGCGAACTTTTCCGGGAACGCAAAGGGGTTTCTTGCGAAATGAGGCGGAAATTTCGGCAAATCTTAGCTTGTTTGTACATCCTCCGCCCCGGGGAGGGACAGCAGTCCCAGCTGGAGCTTCCAGCGCAGCACCCGCAGCACCGACTGATCCAGCCGGTCCCAGGTCAGCGCCCCGGTCTCCACCGCCTCCAGCACCGAGGGGATGCCCCCCTGGGGATCGCTGGTGAGGACCAGGTCAGCCCCGGCCTGGAGGGCCATCACCGGGGCGGTGCCCTCCTCCACATACTTCTGTACCGCATCCATGTCCAGGTCGTCGGTCATGGCCACTCCTTCAAAGCCCAGCTCCTCCCGCAGCACTTGGTAGGAGGCTGGGGACAGGGAGGCGGGCAGCTCCGGGTCCAGGCAGGTGACGATGTTGTGGGAGACCAGCACACCGCCGGCCCCGGCGTCGATGCCTGCCTGGAAGGGCAGGAAGTCGGACTGGCGGAACTGCTCCAGGGGGCGCTGGTCCACCGCAATGCCGGTGTGGGTGTCCCGGTTGCTGCCGTAGCCCGGGAAGTGCTTGAGCACCGAGCCGATGCCCGCCTCCCCCATGGCGGAGACCACCGTGTCCGCATACTCCGCCGTAGCCTGGGCGTCTTGGCCGAAGGCGCGGGCATAGATGAAGTCAGCGGGGTCGGTGGACACGTCGCACACCGGAGCCAGGTTTACGTTAAGGCCCAGATCCAGCAGAAAGGCGGACTTGTCCAGGGCGTCGGCCCGGACGGCCTCCAGCCCTCCGGCAGCGAAGAGGGCCTGGGGGGAGCGGAACTTCTCCGCCCGGAAGGCGGGGTAGTAGCTGGCCCGGACCACCGTGCCCCCCTCCTCATCTACCCCCAGGAGCAGGGGGATGGGGGAGGTCTCCTGGAGGGAGGCGAGCAGAGTGCGCAGCTCCTCCGGGGTGCGGTTTTTGAAGTCCCGGCCGAAGAGGAGAAAGCCCCCGGGGTGCCACTCCCGGGCCAGCTCATCCCAGCCGGTCTCCGGGAAACGGACCCAGAACAGCTGGCCCGCTTTCTCCTCCGGCGTCATGGTGTCCACCATGGCTTGGAGCAGCTCCTCCTGGGTGGGGGGCTCGGGCTCCGGGGCGGGCTGAGGCTGGGCGGAAGTGCCGGCCTCCGGCGCCGGGGCCATGGCGGACTGGCTGGGCTCCTGGCCGCTCCCCTCCCCTGCTGGCGCCCCCGCCGGTGCGCAGCCGGCCAGCAGAAAGGACAGGAGCAGCGCCCAAAGGACCCCCCGCCTCACGGCTTTTTGGGGAGCCGGTGGCGGGTGCCGTCCGGCTCCTGGATGAGGGTGTTGTCCAGCTGGGCCTCCAGATTAGCCCGCACAGCGGCCACATACTCCTGACGGAGGGCGGCGCGCTCTGCTGTCTCCTCCGCCGTCAGGCCCTCCGGGGTCTTGGCCTTCCGGGCCAGGGCGTTGATGCGGTCAATTTTTTCCTGTGTGATCATAGCGTATCTCCTTCTCAGATATACCGTTCCAGAACCAGCATGAAGCGGCCCTTTTTAGACTGGCCCAGCACCTCTTTCACCACGCACTTGCCCAGACCCCGGCAGGAGAGCACGTCGCCCTCCCCCACCGTCCGGTCCGCCTTGGCGCACTCCCGGTGGTTTACTGACACCCGGCCGGCGGAGACCAGGTCCGCCGCCTTGGACCGGGAGGTGGAGAAGCCGGCGGCAAGCACCGCGTCCAGCCGCAGGGCGGCCACCGTATCCCGAATGGTCTTCACCTGGGGCGGCTTCGCCTCCAGCTGTTCCAGGGGGATCTCCCGCAGCTTCATCTTCCAGCGGCCGGCAGACTCCCACTGGGAGAGGAGGATGGGCAGGGCATCCCGCAGGACCAGCACCTGACAGCGGCCATGGTCTAACAGAATGTCCCCCAGCTTTTCCCGGGTGATGCCCAGTCCCATCAGGGCACCCAGGATGTCTCGGTGAGACAGCTCCGCGTCCGCGGGGAAGGCGGCCTCCAGCGCGGCCACCGGCCCCTCCGGGTCGGCGAGAAAGTCGGATTCCTCCTGCCAGTCGGGCAGAAAGGCGCACACCGCCCGCTCCGCCCCCTCATATCCGCCGAAAAACAGGTGGCGGGGGCGGCCCCAGGCGTTGAGCAGATCGGTGACGGAGGCCTGCTCTCCCGGGGAGAGAAATGGGGTGCAGGCGGGGACAGAGCGGTTCTGGGCCAGCTCCAGCTTATCCAGGGCGCGAGCCAGCAGCACCCGCTCCTCCCCGCTGCGGGCACATTTGTTCAACAGTTCGGTCTTGTTCATGGAGGCCTCCTTTTCTGGTGGGTGTAGTATATCCCATCCGGCCGGTGGTGTCAACGAGGGGCCGCTGCTCCGGTCTTGACAGGGCGCGGAAAGAAGGGCAGACAGGCCGCCCGCCGCGTCCCCTCCCGCCAGTATGCCCCAGCGGGCGGCTCCTTTTTACTCTTTGAGCTGATGTAGGATATAAAAAACCTCCCGCAGTCAAAATAAGAAATAACGGAGGGAGGCAGATCTCTGATGACGGCCTTATATAAAGAAGGACGGAACCAGGAGACGTGCAAAATGATCAGAGATCACAAAGACCACATCCCGGCGGCTGGACAAGCCAGCAAACCGAGGTGTGGTCTTTCTATTGCTGAGGGTGTTTTTACTGTCAAAGCGAAGGTGGAAAAACAGAGAGTATCTGTCGCTTTTTGTGATTGGATATTCATCTGATGGTTTTAAATTTATATTCTTTTATCCAATCGATTAAGTTCGAAGAAACAGTAACGGTTATCAATGAGAAAACAATACGCATTATGGGAATATAGGTAAGGGATAATAGCAGCACTACAGTATCCGTGAACAAATAAGAACGGGATAACTTCCAGTGGGAGACGTGAGAAATTGTTAAAGCCAAGGCGTCATCTCCACCACTGGAACCTCCCTGACGAACAATTAAGCCGACGCCTACACCCACAAAAATACCGCCTAACACAGCGGCGATCAACGGATGTGCGGACAAATCGGGGAGCATTGGCGGAAGCAGCTCCCAGATCTTATAAAATACAGAAACAAACAGTGTTGAAATAATTGAGATTTTGATAAAGTTCCCACCCAGGAATTTGAATGCGAGCAAATAACAAGCAGCATCCAGCATAGGGGTAATATAAGCCGGAGAAATTTTCAGCCAATGCTCGACTAAAAGCATTAAGCCAATCACACCGCCTTCTGTGATGTTCGTCCGCTGGTGAATGTTGTGGATCCCAAAGGTGCAGATCATGGCTCCGAGTAATATCAGCAGTATTTTCTTGAAAGTCAGGCCATCCGCAAGCTTTTTACAAATGGCAGTCATACGGGGTATCAATTTGAGCAGCCTCCTTGATAAGTTCATATTTTCATGCTAAAATAATAAACTATATAGTAACTATAAGGTCAAGGGGCTTATATGAAAAATTTATTTTCCATCGGTGAACTTTCCAAACTGCAAAACATTTCTCGCCAGACTTTGATTTTCTACGATAAAATCGGACTTTTCCGTCCTGCATATACTGATCCTGATAACGGTTACCGCTATTACAGTTCCAGCCAGCTTGACTATTTGGATACGATTTGCATCATGAAAAGAATCGGCTTTTCCCTCAATGAGATTAAAGCACACATGAAAAGTTTTAGGATTGAAAATTCTATCGCTGCGCTGCGCAAACAGCTCTCTACCATCAATCATCAGATTGAGGAGCTGCAAATGATAAAAAACCGCGTTGAACATCGGTGTCTGCAGTTAGAGCATTCTATTTCCATTCGTGATTGTAGCGATATCGTTTCCATAGAGGAAGTAAGCCCCCAATACATTTTGCTTCAAAAGGTCACGGAACCTTATACGTTGGAAATGCTCAGCATTGCTACAAAGGAATGTTTTGTTCGGTCATCCAAGGAGCAACTTCCAATTTTCTTTCAGAGCGGTGCGATCGTGCCGTATGAACGTATTCTGCGGGGAAGATATACCGAAGCATCGTTTGCCTTTCTGTCGATTGAAAAGTCTGATAATATCGACGGCGTTCTGGAACTTCCCAAAGGGCGGTGCGTATTTACCTATCACACAGGGGACTATCTTTCCATCGGAAGATCCTACGAACGCATTTTAGAATACTGCCGAACCCATCACTTCAATATTGTTTCTGATTCATATGAGTTCGCCATCAATGACTACCTTTCCACGGCCGACGAGAGCGAATATATAACGAAAATTTTGTTCTATATTGCGTAACAGCATACTTTTTCAAACAGCAGTCAATAAAGAATAGATCTTAATTCATAGAGCTGAAAGAGGGGACTTGACCGCCCATCGGCGTATCATGTCCCTGCTTGTTTTCCAGCGGACTCCTTTCCAACGGTCGTTTCGCTCTGCCAATGTAGCAGGTGGTGCAAACCATCCTTTATACAGCAACTCCCAGGTCAGCGAGCTGGAGGGCGGACGAGGCCGGAGTTGACAAGCGGGGGGCTTTCTGCAATAATATTGGTGTAAAATTGGAGGTCCGCGCCCACGGCGCGTATCATGGAAGGAGACCGCTATGGCGAAGATCCTGTTTTTGACCGATTCCGCCGCCGATATCCCCAAGTCCCTGCGGGAAGAGCTGGGGATCAGGGTCATGCCCTTCCCCATCGCCATGGGGGAGCGGGAACTGCGGGATGGGGAGGATTTCACCCCGCAGGAGTTCTATCAGGCGCTGGCGGAGGAGCCCAAGATCCCGACACATGCCCAGCTCACGGCGTACCAGTTCCAGCAGTGCTATGAGGAGACCTGGAAAGCAGGGTACACAGACCTGATCTACACATCCATCAATTCCGAGGGCAGCGCCACCTACCAGAACGCCGTCCAGGCCCGGGGGGAGTTCTTTGAGGACCACCCGGAGGCCCGGGATGCCTTCTCCATCCGGGTCATCGACAGCCACACCTATACCATGTGCTACGGCTACCCAGTGGCAGAGGGGGCGCGGATGGCTGCCGCAGGCGCCTCTGTGGAGGAGATCGCCGCCTATATCCAGGACTGGGTGGATCATGTGCGGGTGCTCTTTGTCTCCTTTGATCTGAAGTTTGCCAAAAAGTCCGGGAGGGTCTCCGCCGCCGCGGCTTTTGTGGGAGAGGCCCTGGGGCTCAAGCCCATCATGACCTTTGAGAATGGAGCCTCCAAAGTGGTGACCAAGGTGCGGGGGGAGAAGAACGTGATCCCCACCATCCTGGAGCTGGCGCAGAAGGAGCGGGAGCCGGGGACGCCCTATCTGATCATCCGGGCCGCCCGGCCCGACCAGGCGGAGCTGCTGACCGAGTCCTGCCGTCAGGCCTTTGGGCAGGAGCCGGCCATGGACTGCTTCATTGGCGGCGTTATCGCCATCAACGCCGGACCTAATCTGGTGGGACTTATCTACCGGAAGAAATAAAACTGGCCGCGCCGCGGGACCCGGGTCCTGCGGCGCGCCTTATTTTGTCCTCCCGGCCCGGGCGGGGCGGGAGGAGGAAAGAAAGCGGGGAAGAGATCCCCGGGATTTACATATTATTCATCCTTTTTGTGATAGGCTGGACTATGCTATGGAAAACTGAAGGTATCGATGTGATACTGTGAAGGAGTGGTCGTTGTGGAGAGAGAACAGCTGTCCTGGCAGGAGCGGGGGCAGTTGTGGCTGCGGCTGATCATCCGCCTGGTGCTGGCAGCAGCGGCGGTGGTGCTGGTGGCCAAGCTGGGGCCTCCCCTGCTGTCCCTGTTCGCCCCCTTCGTGGCGGCGCTGATCGTGGCGGCCCTGCTCAACCCGGCGGTGCGCTGGCTCCAGCGCAGACTGGGCTGGAGCAGGAAGCTGCTGTCCCTGCTGCTGGTGGTGGTCATCTTCGGGGTGATCGGCGGCTGTCTGGGCATCCTGACCTATGCCGCGGCCAACGAACTGGTCTCCCTGGCGCAGAATTGGAGCGGGATGCTGACCCAGGTGGAGGGCTTTTTCGATCAGATGGAGGCCCTGTTTGCCCGGGCGATGGACCTGCTGCCCCTGTCGGTGGTGGGGACGGTGGAGGACACCGTCAACGCCCTCATCCAGCGCCTCCAGGCGGTGGACCCCACCGCCCTGCTGAGTGCGGCCAAGGCGGCCACCGACTGGGCCATGCGGGTGCCGGAGTTCCTGCTGGCCCTGGTGGTCTTTGTGATGGCCTCCTATTTCCTCACCGCGGACTACCCCTATCACCGCACGCGGGCGGTCCAGCACCTGGACGAGAGCCTGCTCCGCTTCCTCCAGCAGGTGAAGGCCACCGCCCTGGCCGCCTTCGGCGGCTACCTGCGGGCGGAGCTGCTGCTGTCGGTGGGGGTGTTCTTCATTCTGCTGGGGGGATTCCTGCTGGTGGGGCAGAACTACGCCCTGCTGCTGGCCCTGGGGCTGGCCATTCTGGACTTTATCCCCATCATCGGGTCGGGCACCGTTATGGTGCCCTGGGCGGTGGTGGCCCTGTTTACCCGGGATTTCTCCACCGCTGTCTATCTGATGGTGATCTGGGGGGTGGTGGCCATGTTCCGCCGGGTGGCGGAGCCACGGTTCGTGGGCGACCAGACCGGCCTGTCCCCTATCCTGTCCCTGGTGGGCATCTACGTGGGCATGAAGGTGGCCGGAGTGGCTGGCATGATCCTGGGACCCATCCTCATCCTGGTGGTGCTGAACCTGGTAGGGCTGGGGATCTTTCAGGGCTTTTGGATGGATGTGACGGCGGCGGCCCGGGACATCACGGCGATCCTTTCCCAGCGGCCGGAGCGGAAATGAGAGGGTCTGTCAAAGTTTTTTCGGGAATTGTTCAAAAAATCCCCCCTCTTTCTTCATGCTTTCTTCATATTTAGACCGTATCCTTATTTTTGTCAGAAGGGGAAAGAGAGGCGCTCCCCCCGGACACAGTTCAAATCGGCAAGGAGTGTTTGAAATGGCAAATCAGGACAATGAGTTCAATTTCTATAATAGTGAGAATGACGGGTACCGGGGCGGCTTCGGCGGGTACACCGATTCCAACCCCAACCAGAGCCAGGGCGGGCCGGAGGCCCCCCAGGGGCCCCAGAAGCACAGGGGATCCGGCAGGCGCATTGCGGCGCTGATCCTGGCCTGCGCGGTAGTGGGCGGCGGAGCGGGCGTGGGCGGCGCAGCCCTGTACTCCAGCGTCTTCGCGTCCCAGCCCAGCGTGATCTATCAGAACACCCAGCCCATCTCCACCCAGGCGGACCCTGTGGCCAGCTCCAGCGGCCAGGCCATGACCCCGGAGCAGCTGTACGCCGCCAATGTGGACGCCTGCGTGGGCATCACGGTGTCCACCACCATGACCAACATCTTCGGCTATACCAGCACGTCGGCCGCCTCCGGTTCCGGCTTCGTCATCACCGCCGACGGGTACATCGTCACCAACTACCACGTCATTGAGGACGCGGTGAAGGACAGCTCGGTGAGCATCACCGTCTCCTTTCACGACGGCAGCAGCTACCCCGCTACCCTGGTGGGGGGCGAGGAGGACAACGATGTGGCCGTGCTGAAGATCGAGGCCTCCGGGCTCCAGACCGTGACCCTGGGCGACTCCGACCAGCTGAAGGTGGGCCAGGCCGTGATGGCCATCGGCAACCCCCTGGGCGAGCTGACATACTCCCTCACCGACGGCCTCATCTCCGCTCTGGACCGGCTCATTACCACCGGCTCCGGCAATGACTCCACCACGATGAACATGCTTCAGACCAACTGCGCCATCAACCCGGGCAACTCCGGCGGCCCCCTGTTCAACAGCTACGGGGAGGTCATCGGCATCACCACCGCCAAATACAGCACCTCCAGCTCCGGCACCAATGTGGAGGGCCTGGGCTTCGCCATCCCCATCAACGATGTGAAGAACATCATCTCCGACCTGATCCAGTACGGCTATGTTACCGGAAAGCCCTACATGGGCATTACCGGCGTGACCATGTCGGCCTCTGTAGCGCAGCAGTACGGCGTCACCAACGCGGTGCTGGGTGTCTATGTGGCCACAGTGGAGGACGGCTCCTGCTCCGCCAAGGCGGGACTGCAGCCTGGGGACATCATCACCGCCATGGATGAGGACGACGTGGTCACTTTCCAGGACTTGGAGGCTGCCAAGGCCACCCATCAGGCGGGGGATACCGTGACGCTGACGGTGTTCCGTAACGGAGAGAAGCTGGAGCTGTCCCTTACCCTGGACGAGCAGCCCCGGGAGACAGTCACCGATACTTCCTCCCAGCAGCAACAGCAGCCTCAGCAGAACAACCAGTATTACGGCTGGCCCTTCGGGGGATTTTTCTCCTGAGCGGGGAGCGGCCCCATACTGGGAACAGAATGGTCCGGGTCCGGCAGCCAACGGCTGCCGGGCCCGTTTGCTGCATCAAAAAAACCACCGGCCTGGCCGGTGGTTTTCTGATCTTGTGAGAGGCGGGCAGCGCTATTCTATGTCCTCCGGCTGGTACAGAGAGGAGGGGAGGACGTCGGACAGCTCCACCAGCAGGGGAGATAGGCCGCCGCTCCGCTCCGGGGCAGGGGTGCTCGGGGTCAGATCCATGGAGAGGGGGCCGGTGGGCAGAGAGACGGTGGCGGCCAGGCCGCCTGGCTCCCGGCGCTCCAGGAGCAGCGTGCCGCCGTGGAGAGCGACGATGTGCCGGATGATGGGCAGGCCCATTCCCGCCCCCTCTCCGGGCTCCGGGAGCAGGTGGGGGGAGGCCCCCTCCAACAGAGCGGAGAGCTGTCCGTCGTCCGGAGTGGAGCCGCTGTTGGTACAGGTCAGGACGGCCCGGTCTCCCCAACGGCGCAGGGTGAGCAGGACGGTCCCGCTGGGGGCCGCCTTAGCCGCGTTGGACAGCAGGCCCAGCAGCATACGGGAGAGCAGGGCCGCGTCGCCGGGGATCAGAAGTCCTTCGGTGCTCGACTGATAGCGCAGCTGGATGCCGGCCTGAGCGAGCAGGGGGGCAGTGTCCTCCGCTGTGTGGCGGCACAGGCCGGCCAGATCCATGGTCACCGGGGAAAAGGCCACCCCGGACTGGGACTTGGTATCCCGCAGGAACTCCAGGTTGTTGACCAGGCGGAGCATTTGATAAAAGTTGCGGTTGATGGAGGCCAGCCGCCGGTCGGTGGGAGAGCCGGTGCCGCTCAGGTCCTGGGAGAGGAGCTGAAGGTTGTTCAGCAGCCCCCCCATCTGCTCGCGGAGCTGGCGGGCAAAGCCGTCCATCTGCTGGGGGGAGAGGGCGGAGTCAGGGGCGGGGCGGAACAGGAGCAGCACCCCTCCGGGGGAAGAGACCTTGGAAAAGACGAACAGGCCGCCGCCGCCGGTGAAAGCTCCCGCAGTCTGAGCACTGTCCAGCGGGGCAGCCAGGTACTGGGGCGGCTGGTCCCCCACGGCCAGCTCTGGCAGGTGACTGAGGGCGGCGGAGTTGAGCGCGGTGATCTTTCCGTCCCGCACCTCTACCGCCGCCTGGGGGAGCTGCTCCAAAAAGCTCTGTTCTTCAGACATCCCGATCCTCCTCTCCGCTCCAAAACCGGCGCAGCGCTTCCGCAATAGGATTTGCGGGGCGGCTGATTTTAGAAATGGAAAATTTCGCTGGGCCGGGGCGTGAGCCCGGCCCGGACAGGACCTAGTATATCAGAAATTCGCTGCATCAACAAGAACATGGGCGCAGATTCTGGCGAACTGTGTAAATCCATGGGGAAAAAGAACAGAAGGCAGGGCCTACTATGCCCGGAGGTGGCTAATTTCCACGGAGAAACAGAGAAAAAACTATGCAAAACACAGACTACCAAAATCAGAAAAAAAGGGATATAATAGTGGAGCGCAACCAAAACTTGATAAAGGAGACAGTTACAATGAGCATTAAAGTTGGCATCAATGGCTTTGGCCGCATTGGCCGCATGGTCTTTCGGGCCAGCCTGGACCACCCCGAGATCGAGATCGTGGGCATCAACGACCTGTGCCCTGCCGAGTATCTGGCCTATATGCTGAAGTATGACACCATGCACGGCATCTGCAAGGCTGAGATCGGCAGCACTGAGAACGCCATCGTGGTCAACGGCAAGGAGATCCCCGTCTCCGCCGAGCGGAACCCCGCCGACCTGCCCTGGGCCAAGCTGGGCGCGGAGTATGTGGTGGAGTCCACCGGTCTGTTCCTGACGAAGGAGAAGGCCCAGGGACACCTGGATGCCGGTGCCAAGAAGGTCATCATGTCCGCCCCCTCCAAGGATGACACGCCCATGTTCGTGTGCGGCGTCAACCTGGACAAGTACACCACTGACATGAACTTCGTGTCCAACGCCTCCTGTACCACCAACTGCCTGGCCCCCATCGCCAAGGTGCTGAATGACAACTGGGGCATCACTGAGGGCCTGATGACCACCGTGCACTCCGTCACTGCCACCCAGAAGACTGTGGACGGCCCCTCTTTGAAGGACTGGCGCGGCGGCCGTGCTGCCACCGGCAACATCATTCCCTCCTCCACCGGCGCTGCCAAGGCCGTGGGCAAGGTCATCCCCGAGCTCAACGGCAAGCTGACCGGCATGTCCATGCGCGTCCCCACTCTGGACGTGTCCGTGGTGGACCTGACTGTCAACCTGGCCAAGCCCGCCAAGTATGAGGAGATCTGTGCCGCCATGAAGGCCGCCTCTGAGGGTGAGCTGAAGGGTGTGCTGGGCTACACCGACGAGGCCGTGGTGTCCAGCGACTTCCTGGGTGACACCCGTACCTCCATCTTCGACGCCGATGCAGGCATTGCCCTGACCGACACTTTCGTAAAGGTCGTCTCCTGGTACGACAACGAGATCGGCTACTCCAACAAGGTCCTGGAGCTGATCGAGCACATGTACAGCGTGGACCACAAGTAAGCACTGTCCTGTTGCAGGACGCGAATGTTGTCGTCAAAGCGCGTGCGGTTTTCTTCTGCGTATCGGTCCA
>NZ_JANGBZ010000075.1:0-12465 GCF_024462915.1 Clostridium sp. DFI.5.61 | reverse complement strand
TGTTACCACATCTTTCTCGCTTTGTCAAGAACTTTTTTCGAACTTCTCAGTCGATTTCAAAGTCCTCAGCTTCGCTTCCCTTGTGATAACCGCACTTCCGCCGTCCAGCCTCTCTACAAAAAAGCTGTCTCGCAAAGCGCTTGCTTACTATAGCAAACCCAGCACCAAATGTCAACACCTTTTTTCGATTTTCTTCCTTATTTTTTCCTCTTTCTTTTACGGTACTATATCTTCGGATTTTTCCTTCATTTAACCTACAAGATGTAGGTGCATCCTGACTCAGTGCCGAAACCATTTCACCACGACTGCCAGGAGAGGGAGAGCAAGGGCCAGCAGAAGGTTCCCCCACAGCACAGCTCCTCTCCCCAGCGCTTCTGGAATCGCACTGTTAGGGAAAGCCGCCAGCCCCACTACCCCGGCGGAGGCCAGCAGCATCACGGCGGCTGCGTGGGGGCTCGCCTTGGGGAGGAGGACCCCCACGATCCGCTTCATGCCCTGGAGCAGCCCCGCCAGCAGGATCAAGTCGCTGAAGCTCCACACGGCGGCCACCAGGCTCTCCACCCGCTGGAACGCCCCCTCCACCCCTACGCTCTTGGCCATTTGAAAAAACGGGCTTTCCAGCTCCGCCGTGAGTGCGGGGCCGAATACCCCCAGGATGACCAGCTGGGTCCCGCACAGGGCCAGACAGCCCCCCGCACACCACCGGACCCAGCGCCCGCCCTCTCTCCCCCCCTCCTCAGGCGTATATAGGAAGGCGGCATACAGTCCGTATCCCAGCACCCCTGACACCGGGAGGGCGGCATACAAGGTCTGCGCGGCGGGCTCTGTCCACAGGGGCAGGAGGTTTTCTCCCTTTACCTGGAACAGGGCCAACCCCACCACTGCGGCGGCGGCAGCGGCCAGCAGGAGGAAAAACAGCTCCCCGGTCCGGGCCAGCCGCCCCGCCTTCCCCCAGCTGATCCAGAGGGCCATCAGGACCAGCACCGGCAGGAAAAACCAGAGTGCGCCGTCCCTCTCCCCCGCCGCCATCATTCTCTGGGCAGACAGACGCAGCCGCAGGGCCAGCAACAGTTCCATCCATATAATATAGATCGTGAGCACCGCTCTCCCTGCCCCGGGTCCGAAGCTGTCCATCAGTCCCTGGCTCAGCCCCCCTGCTCCCCTGCTCAGGGAGCCCGCCAGCCACCCGGCGGCCAGCAGCACCGGCAGGGCCAGCAGGGGTACCAGCCACCCGGCCGGCCCTGCCCGCTCTGTGACCATGGAAGGCAGCCACTCCGCCGCCGGCCCCAGCAGCCCGGCCCAGAGCAGCGCCATCAACTGCCGGAACGAGACCTTCTCCTGTTTCAATCCCTTTTCCCTCCTCAGGCCGCCAGCAGCGAAGCCTGTACTGTCACCTGGATCTCCAGTTCCGGAAACACCTCCGGCCACTGGGCCCGGAGGGCGTTCCAGCGGGCGCTCTCCGTCTGGCCCGCCCGCCTGGCCAGGCCCAGGCAGTCCGCGTTCCAGCCCTTCAGCTGCTCCAGCGCCGCTGAGATCCGGGCCGCTTCCCGCTCCTCCGCCGCCGCACACAGCTCTGCCGGCTCCGGTTCCCCCCAGCTCTCTTCCGCCCGCAGAGAGAGTCGGCAGGCCAGCTCCAGCCCAGTCAGCCTCTCGCCGGAAAACTCCGGCACACAGCTCACCGATACCGCTGTCACCCGGACTGCGGCGCCTCCTCCCCTGGTTTCCAGCTCCAGGATGTCCGCCCCGACCTGCCCGGCCGCCAGCTCCAGGCCCCGGGCCTGCTCTCCGGTGAGCCAGCCCGCCAGCATGCCGTCCTTCACCACTCCGTATCCCGCCTCCAGCAGTGCGCCGTCCTCCCCGGGGACCAGCCCGGGCAGATAGGCGGAACCGTCCTCCATCAGGGACGTCAGGGTCTCCCCCACGGTCCTGGTCATCCCCGCCATCCCCATTTCACTGTCCGTTTGGATGGTGGACAGGCGGCTCTCCACCCCCCGCTCCTGCTCGGCGGAGATGGCCTCCGCCGCCGTACCTCCCCGGACGATCCAGACCTGGGTCCCCATCCCCAGCTCCTGGTCCTGGCTGAAGTACTGGAGGGTCTCCAGGATGCCCCGGCGGGACAGCTCCTCCCCCAGCAGCAGTTGGTCCACATGTCCGTAAAACACATAGCTGTCACTCAGCCCCTGCATGGCCAGGCAGGCGCTGCTGATGGACTCCCGCTCCGCAGAGAGGACCAGGGGCGGCTCCGCCTCCCCCTGCAAGCCTCTGGCCCGGCGGCCGCTGGACACCGTAACATGGAGCTGCTCCGCTCCGCCCTCCCCCGTGTCCACTCCCATGGTGCGCATCAGGGCCATGTCCCCCATCTCCCGGGCATAGGGAAGCCGCTCCCCGCCGCATCCTGGGAGCAGGAACATCACCGCGCCGCACAGGGCCGCTGCTAAAACTTTTTTCATCGCTGATTCCTCCGGTTGGCCGACCGCGCCGCACCGTTCCGCCACTTCATCCAGGGCAGGGGCAGCCGGATCAGATCAGGGCTCCCCCGCTCCTGTCCTGCTGCGGACGTAAACGGCGCCAAATAGGGCACGCCGAAGCTCTCCAGCCCGGCCAGATGGCAGATCAGGGCCGCACAGCCCATCGCCAGGCCGAACAGTCCCCCCAGGCTGGCCAGGATGGCCAGCAGGAAGCGCCACAGCCGCAGGGCGGCCGCCATGTCCTGGCTGGGCATGGTGTATCCCGCCACCCCTGCAATGGCCACCGCGATGAGCACCGCCGGAGAGACGATGTGGGCCTCCACTGCGGCGTTGCCCACCACCAGGCCGCCCAGGATGGACACAGTAGCTCCGATAGGAGAGGGCAGCCTCAGCCCCGCCTCCTGGAGCACCTCGAAGGCTACCAGCATAATCAGTACCTCAAAGACAGTAGAGAAGGGGACCTCCTGCTTGGCCGCCACGATGGACAGGGCCAGCTTCACCGGGATGGCCTCCGGGTGGAAGGTCACCAGGGCGATATAGAGCCCGGGGATAAGCAGGGTGGCCGCCATGCAGAAATAGCGCAGCAGGAGCAGCATAGAGGCAGTCATCCAGTTGAAGGCCCGGTCCTGGCTGGTCCGGAAGAACTGGTCCATGGTGCCCGGCAGCAGATAGCCGAAGGGGAGGCCGTCACACAGCAGCCCCACCCGCCCCTCCAGCAGCCCGGCGCAGAACCGGTCCGGCCGCTGGGTGAACGGCATCAGGGGAAAGGGGGTCCGGGACGCATCGGTGAGGTACTCCTCCAGGTTCCCTGCCGACTCCACCCCGTCGATGTCGATGGCGTCCAGCTTCTCCTCTACCCGCTTCACCGTGTCCGGGTCGGCGATCCCGTCCAGATAGACCACCATGGCCGGGGTGAGGGACTGCCGTCCGACCACATGCTGCCGGACCTTCAGCTCCGGCGCCCGCAGGCGGCGGCGGACCAGGGAGGTGTTGGTGAGGATGGACTCCACAAAGGAGTCCCGGGCCCCCTTCAGGGCGGGCTCGTTCTCCGACTGCCCCACCGCCCGCTTTTCCTCTGTCCCTACGAAGAAAGAGAGTGCGTCCATCCGCCCGGGAAAGAACAGGACACACCAGCCCATAGTCAGATCCACCGCCGCCTGGTCCAGCGTGGTGCGGCGCTCTACATATAAATTATAGAGCGCCCCCTGTCCCAGCAGCTGGAATGCCTCCGCCTCAGATACCGCAGACAGGCGCGGGTCCTGGGCCAGCGGCCGCAGCAGATAGTCGTTGATCCGCTCCCCCCGCACCATGCCGTTGATATAGCAGAGGGTCACCTGCCTCTGTGGGTCGTTATGCAGCAGCGCGGTGCGTTCTGCAAAGTCGGAGCAGCCCTCAAAGATCTGCTCCACTCCCTCCAGGGTCAGGGGACCGGGAAATCTGGGCTCCCGGCGGGGGTGAGGTCCATCCTGCTTCTGTTCAGCCATATGCGCCCTCCTTTCCCCCTGTATTCTCCCTTGGATCTGGAAATCTATGCAGAAAAACAGAAAGTCCCGAACGCCTGCTCCAAAGCGCTCGGGACTTTCTGCTGAAAAAGAGGATTAAAATGAAACAAACTGTCTCTTGCAAGTATCAAGATACCCTGGAGTTATTAAGAAATGAAGGGGCAAATGTTACATAACCATTAAATCGCACTGGTTTTTTCTCCCTTCCCTCCCGCAGCCGTGGAAAAAGAGGAAAGGCCGACAGTCCCCTGTCGGCCTTCCAAAAGAATTGGAGGATAGAATGAAAAGATGCTCTTGCCTTGCAAGTATTATAATATCCAGTTTTTATTAAATAAGTCACCCGCAGATGTTACAAAAGGATTAAATCTCCTCCGAAAATCCGTCTTTTTCCCGCAGGTCCTCGAAAAAGGCCCGCAGGGCACGGCCGCACTCCGCCTCCATGGGGCCCCGATAGAGCCTGGGACGGTGGTTGAACCGCTCCTCGAACAGGTTGAGCACCGATCCGCAGGCCCCCGCCTTGTCATCCTTGGCCCCATAGCGCACGGTGCCGATCCGGGCGTTGATGATTCCCCCGGCACACATGGGGCAGGGCTCCAGGGTGACATACATAGTGCACCGGTGCAGCCTCCAGCTCCCCAGCCGGCGGCAGGCGTCCCGGATGGCCTCCAGTTCCGCGTGGGCGGTGGCGTCCCCATTCTCCTCCCGGCGGTTGCGTCCCTCTCCCACGATCTCCCCGTCCCGGACGATGACACACCCCACCGGCACATCCCCCTGCTCCGCCGCCTGAGCGGCCAGCTCCAGCGCCCGCCGCATATATGCCTCATGGTCCATGCCCTCTGCCCCCTCTGCCCTTCCCGGATGATGATAAGGATGATAAATAAGTGTAGCGGATTTGGGCACCCAATGCAAGGGGGCGGCGCAAAACGGCAGGGCCGGCCCCATCAAAAAGAGGGGCCGGCCCTGCATCCAGATCCAGGTAGATCAGCCCTGGATCAATCCTGGGGGATCATGCCCAGGTAGGTGGTATAGTCCTCCAGCATCTCAGCGGCATATGCTGCGAACTCCTGATAAGGCATAAAGGACACCGTCATGGCGTTGGACTCTGCATACTCGATCCAGTCCTCTGTTTCAGAGACTCTCTGGAACAGGTCGGAATAATAGGCCAGCACCTCTTCGGGCACGCCGGCGTTCATCACGATGCCCCGGCTCTGCTGATGGCCGATGTCAAAGCCCTGCTCTGCCGCGGTGGGGACCTCGGGGATCGCGTCAAACCGCTCATCCGCGCAGGCGGCCAGCGCCACCATGTTGCCTGCCGCCATGTGCTCCTCCGCCTCTGCCAGAGAGACGGTGCTCAGGCCGATGTGTCCGCCCAGCAGCGCCGCCTGGCACATTCCCCCATCGTCATAGGGCACATAGGTCAGATCGATCCCGGCGATATTGTTCAGCATATACATGATGATCGCGTCGTCAGATGCGTTGCCGACACCGCCCCATTTCAGCTCACCGGGGTGCTCCTTGGCATAGTCGACCACATCCTGGATACATGTGAAACCGTAGGAGGGGTGGGCCACCAGCACCACAGGGTCTTTTACCATATGTGCCACGAAGGAAAACGTGCTTTCGTCCGGCGTAAAGGGAGAATTTCCCGTCAGCGGCTGGGTGTAAAAGCTGGCGGATGTGGAGGCCAGCGCGTACTCATACCCGGCGCCCTTGGAGGTGAGATAGGTATAGCCTACCACTCCGGAACCACCTTCTTTGTTCACCGGGACGATATTCACCGGACACATATCGTATTTTTCAACGATCTCCAGGATTTTTCGGACCATAACGTCATTTCCGCCGCCCGCGCCGAAGGGGATCACAAATTCAATGTCCTCTGTGGGGACCCATCCGGTCTCCTCCCCTGAAGATGCCGCGGGAGTTCCGGCGGGCTCCGATGTGCTCCCTCCGCCAGAGGAGGTGCTACCGTTTCCACACGCCGCAAGAGAGAGCGACATTGCGGCCGCCAAAATCAGAGCAAGCAATTTTTTCATTTCTTTTTCTCCTTTTTTCATTTTATATAACCGGGCACCGCCCGATCATACATAAGGTCAACGCCGGTCACGCTTTCTTTTTTGCCCACAGTTTTGTGATCAGGGATTTGATGGGGGTGCCGAACGCCAGCAGGACCGCCAGCACCAGGATGACCGCGGAAATGGGATGGGAGATGACCGCTCCAAAATTGTTGTTGTCAATGATCAGCGCCTGTCTCAAATTGGTCTCAGTGATCGCACCCAGCACCAGCGCCAGCACCATGGGTGCCGCAGGGACCCCCACCTTTTTCAGGATATAACCCAGCAGGCCGAAGAAAAGAGTCACTCCCACAGTGAACATGGAGTTCTCCAGCGCATAGGCGCCCACCAGAATGAATGCAAAGATCAGCGCGTTCAGGGTGGAGGTCTTTACATTCAGGATGCGCACGAACAGGGAGAGCGCGCCGAGACCAATGCACACCAGAATGACATTTCCCAGATACATGGAGGCGATCAGTCCCCAGGCAACGTCAGCCTCATTCACAAAGAAGGAGGGACCAGGTGAGATGCCCAGCATCATCAGCGCACCCATCATGATGGCCGTCGCGCCCGAACCGGGGACGCCCAAGGTCAGCATAGGAACCATGGCCCCCATGGAGGCAGCGTTGTTGGCACACTCCGGGGCCGCCACACCCTCGATCACACCGGTGCCGAACTCCTCTCCCCGCTTTGAGGTGCGCTTTGCCATGTCGTAGGAGAGAAAAGAAGCGATCGTAGCACCCGCCCCTGGCAGCATCCCCACAATAAAGCCTAAAATCGTCCCCCGGCCGATGTGGGGCAGGGACAGCTTCCACTCATGTCTGCTGGGCAGCAGATTTTTGACCTTCAGGCTCCCCTTATCCACTTTAAGATTATTGTCAGAATAGTTGCATACGATCTCTGCGATCCCAAACAAGCCCATGGCCACCGGCACAAAGTCAATGCCGGAGTAGAGGTTTACATTGCCGAATACGAACTTTGTAGTACCAAAGATCAGGTCAATCCCGATCCCCGCCACAAACAGGCCGATAAACGCAGCCAAAAAACCCTTTGCAGGAGATTTCCCTGTCATGCCCGCAATAGAGGTAAGCCCCAGCACCATCAGGGCGAAATATTCGGACGGCCCGAACTTTGTAGCAAAATTGGATACCACAGGTGCCAGAGACATGAACAACACCACAGATATCGTCCCGCCGATGACCGATGCCAGACAGGACATGCCCAGGGCCTTCCCTGCTTTTCCCTGCCGCGCCATGGGATATCCGTCCAGGGTCGTCATAATGGCGGCAGAGTCACCGGGCGTATTGATCAGGATGGAGGTAATGGAACCACCGTACATGGCCCCGTAGTAGATCCCGCACAGCATGCACAGGGCACAGGCCGGATCAAGTCCGTAGCACATGGGCAGGAGCACTGCGATGCCCACCGAAGGCCCCAGACCGGGCAGCGCACCGATGATAACACCGCACACTACGCCGATCAGGGAGTACACAATGGTCATGGGATCAGCCAGGACTGAGAAGCCCAGCGCAAGGTTATGCAGCAAGTCCATATGTGTACCTCCTCCTTAAAAGCCCAGCGGACCTTTGGGGACCGGCACATGCAGGAACAGGACAAAGACCCCGTACAGGAACGCCACCATACATACACCGATCACGATCGACTTGATCCACTTTTCTCGGCCCCATATTTTCAAATAGGCGATCACACTCAGTCCCAGGCAGGTCAGCAGCCCCAGATAGTCGGAGAGCAGCAGTACCCCAGTCCCCAGCAGCATAAAAAGCAACAGATTCTTCAGCTCTGTCAGGTTCAGGATATTTGTCTCCAGTTCTTCCTTCTCCGCCTGGGCCGTTTTGGCGCGGGCGATCCGGCGCGCCGCCTCCAGAAGGACCATGGCCCCGCAGATCGCGATGGCGATCCCGCAGATTGTGGGGAAAAAACCGGGCCCCATCTGTCCGCTCTTTATCAGCTGAAGTCCCTGCACCTTTGTCAGGATCAGGATGATGATTCCGCCCAGAATCGAAAAGATCCCCAGTGCGAGATCTCCGGTTTTGGCTTTTATCTTCATAGTATCCTCCCTCTAGTCTTATCTATGATCTTTGCTGGTCCGCACAGCTCAGAGCTCGATACCTCCTTTTGCTTTTATCCACAAAATACGCATCGGATTATACCAGATTCCGCACGTCAGGCACAAAACAAAATCTTCCATTCCACAGGCCGGTCCCCTGTCCCGCGCTCCGCCCGCCATCTTATGTATGCACCAGCTCCTTCTGCTCCTTCAGCATGGTTTCGATCTCCTCCTCCGGCATTTTTAAGTACTCCGCCAGGACCTCCCGGGTATGCTGTCCCAGGGTGGGGGCGGGCTCATAGGTGGTATCCGGGTAATTTCCGAATTTCAGCGGGCTGCCCGCCATCCGATACGTTCCAGCCACCGGGTGCTCCACCTCTACAATCATATTGCGGGCCGCGATCTGAGGGTCCGCACAGATCATCTTCATGGTGTTGATGCGGCCATTGGGCACCCCGTGAGCCTCAAAGATCCGCTCGCATTCATCCAGTGTGCGGGCCCGGGTAAATCTGGAGATCTCCTCAGTCAGCTCCGCCTTGTGCTGGCGTCTGGCCTCCGCCTTGGAGAAGCGCGGGTCCTCCACCATATCCTCCCGTCCCAGGGCGCGGCACAGACTGTAAAATGCAGGATCCCGGGAGCAGGTGATAATGATCTCTCCATCGGAGGTGGGGAACGTCCCGAAGGGGACGCTGGTGGGGTGGCTGTTGCCCACCCTCTGGGGATCGGTGCCAAAGACACAGGTATTGATCACCGCGTTTTCCAGGCAGGAGAAGGTGGCATCCAGCATCGCCACATCGATAAACTGTCCCTTTCCGGTCTTTTCCCGGTCATACAGGGCCGCCGAGATGGCACCGAAGGCATACAGCCCGGTAAACACGTCGCTGGCCGAGGTCCCGCAGCGCATGGCCGGGCCATCCGGCTCACCGGTCAGGCTCATCAGTCCGCTCATCCCCTGAACGATCATATCCAGCGCGCCTCTGGAACGGTATGGCCCCGTATAGCCAAAGCCGGAGACCGCCATATAAATGATCCTGGGATTGGCTGCGGCAATGATATCATAACCCAGGCCCATGCGCTCCATCGTGCCGGGTTTGAAATTTTCCACCAGAACGTCCGCTTTTTTCACCAGCTCCAGCAGCACCTTCTTATCTGTCTCCGCCTTCAGGTTCAGGGTGATGCTCTTCTTACTGCGCTGGACCGACAGGTCGTAGACCCGCTCCCCGTTGAGAAACGGGCCGCTGGCCTTGGGCCGGTCCGGCCGCTCCACCTTGATCACATCCGCCCCCAGGTCCGCCATGATCATCGTGGCCAGGGGACCGGACAAAAACTGCGTCAGGTCCACCACTGTTACCCCGCTCAGGGGGCCGTATCCAACCGCCATATTGAACCAAGCTCCTTTCCGCGCCGCCGTCAGACCGGCATATTCCCGTGTTTTTTGGCTGGCAGGACCACCTGTTTGTTCTGAAACAGCTCCAGAGTCCGGATGATGACCCGCCGTGACTCCGCAGGCTCGATCACGTCCTCAAACTTCCCATATTCCGCCGCCTTATACGGGTTAAAAAATTCTTCCTTGTACTCCTCGATGTAGTGGGCACGGAGGGCAGCCACATCCTCACCGCTCTCCTCAGCCCGCTTCAGCTCGTGCTTCCGGCAGATGTCCACAGCCCCCTCTGCCCCCACGACTACCATCTGCGCCGTGGGCCAGGCGAAAATGAAGTCCGGCCGAAGCTCCCAGGAGCACATTGCAGGCCGGGCGCCGCCCACGACCTTTCCCACCGCCATCACGATCTTCGGGACTGTGGCCTCTGCCCAGGCGTAGATCATCTTTGCCCCGTGCCGGATGATCCCTCCGTACTCCTGATTGGTGCCGGGCATGTATCCGGGCACATCAACAATGGACAGCAGGGGCACATTGAAGCAGTCGCAGGTGCGGATAAAACGGGCCGCCTTGTCCGAAGCGTTGATGTCGATACAGCCTGCCATCGCCTTGGGCTGGTTGGCCACCACCCCCACCGACCGGCCGTTCATGCGGATAAATCCGGTGACCATATTGGTGGCATACATGGCCTGGGTCTCAAAAAACTCGTGCCCATCCGCGATCTCCCGGATAACATCCTTGATATCGTAGGCCTTTTTCAGGTTATCCGGAATGAAGGTGTTGAGCATCTCACAGCGGCGGTCCGGAGAGTCGCCGCAGGGCATGATGGGCGGCATCTCCCGGCAGTTTGGGGGCAGGTAGCTCAGCAGGGTCTTGATCTTCTCAATGCAGTCCCGGTCGTCCGCACAGAAAAAGTGAGACACGCCTGACACCGTATTATGGGTCCGCGCTCCTCCCAGCTTCTCCGCATCCACCACCTCCCCGGTCACGTTCTTGATGACCTGCGGTCCGGTGATAAAGGAGCGGCTGGTCTTGTCCACGGAAAAAATGAAGTCGGTCAGCGCGGGGGAATACACGGTCCCGCCGGCGCAGGGCCCCATGATGGCTGAGATCTGGGGGATCACCCCAGAAGCCATCACGTTGTTGAAGAAGATGGCCCCATAGGAAGTGGCAGGCCCCTCCTGGATCCGCCCGCCCCCCGAGTCATTCAGGCCGATCAGCGGCACGCCGGCGTCCATGGCCAGCTCCTGAATCCGCTTGACCTTCATGCCCTGCATCTCCCCCATGGCGCCGCCCAGGACCGTAAAGTCGTGGGCAAAGGCAAAGGCCCCTCTCCCATGAATCAATCCGTATCCCGTCACCACCCCTTCCGCCGGTGTGTCTACCTTCTCCATCCCAAAGTCATGGCAGCGGTGCTTCATAAAAATGTTGTACTCCTGGAAAGTACCGGGATCAAACAGCAGGTCGATGCGCTCCCGGGCTGTCAGCTTACCCGCGCCGTGCTGCTTCGCGACCTTTTTTTCTCCCCCTCCCTGTCTGATCTTTTCCTTTTTCTCAAGCATCTCTTGAAGCTTTGTTTTTTCGCCCACGACAAGGTCCTCCTCTCTGCTGCGCCTTTGGTCACAATCCAACAAAAATCAAATATTTTTCTTTTTTCTTTAGGTTAATCTGTTTTAACGCATATTGCAATTATCGATTTTTTATATTAGTATAAGATAAAAATTATGGATCTGGAGGGACATATCATGGAACTGACCCAGCTCCGCTATTTTCAGACCGCGGCCTATTACCAGCATATCTCCCGGGCGGCAGAAGAACTCAATATCTCCCAGCCTGCCCTGAGTACGATGATTTCCAGACTGGAGAAGGAGCTGGGAGTTCCGCTCTTTGACCACAATGGACGGTCTATCATCTTGAACCAGAATGGACAGCGGTTTCTCCAGCGGGTCAACCATATCCTGATGGAGGTGGAGAACTCAAAGAGGGAGCTCCAGGACATTGCCGATGAGGGGGACAACTCCATTTCCCTGGCGGTCTCCTCCTCTCAGTTTCTTCAGGGGATGCACGCCTTCATGTACCAGCACCCCAACTACAAGTGGAATCAGCGGGTCGCAGAAAACAAGGAGATCGCTGCGCTGCTCAACCGGGGTCAAATCGATCTGGCGGTCACCTCCCCGGGCATTTATGGGGAGGTATTTGAATCCACCCTGCTGCTTCGGGACATCTTCAAGCTGGCTGTCCATAAGGACAACCCCTTGGCACAGCGGAAAAGTGTCCGTCTGGAGGAGCTCACCGACCAGCGCTTCATCATGCTTCTGAAGGGACTGCCCTTCCGCGCTCAGACCGACCGGATCTTTGCAGACCTGGGCATCACGCCCCACTACATCATGGAGTGCGACCATCTGCTCCGGCGGGAGCTGATCAACGCCAACGCCGGCGTCACCATCGCTTCCCAGTCTGCCTCCTTTCGGCATCTGTTCAGCGAGAATATTCGTTTTCTGGATATCGAGGACGTGCATCACACCCGTGACATTGTGATGGTCCATCGGAAAGGACGGTATTTGAACCGCGCCTCCCGACAGTTCGCCGACTTTCTGAAGCAAAAATTCAGTCCCTAGCCCACCGATCCCATTTTCATAACTTTGATATTATGGATTATTTCAAAAAGATGAATGGAATTTTATTGTTTTCTCTGATACAATAGTGCAAACGACCAGTACAGCACAGCGGAGGAGGCAAAAGCGATGCCAAAAAAGGAATTTTACCGCATTACAGTAGACGGGATCCCTTATGTGGTGGAGGTGGAGCCTATATACAGCGGTGCCCCGCAGCCCGGGCCTCCTTCCACTCTGGCCCCCTGGGTGCTTGCCCACCGTGTCGCCCATCTGCCACCCCGGTAAGCGGGCGCGCTGAGGGGGCAAACTCCTCGCCGGCCCCTTTGTAGGAAATCACAGCGGAAGATGCAGAAAGGCGCCCGCTCCCCATAGGGGGAGCGGGC
>NZ_JANGBZ010000074.1:0-12722 GCF_024462915.1 Clostridium sp. DFI.5.61 | reverse complement strand
GGGCGGGGGCGGGCGGGGGGGGGGGGGGGGGGGGCCCCCCCCCCCCCCCCTTTCCCTGCTCTCCCGCCGCTCAGAATCGGTTGAGGGGGACGGAGCCGTCGTCCGTCCCCTTTTCGATGGATCTGACCTCCACATAGTAGCCGTACTGCTCATTGACCTGGACATAGGGCCGGTCCCCCACCCTGCGGCCCAGCAGGGCCTTTCCCATGGGGGACTCCTTGCTCACCAGGCCGTGGAGGGCATCCTGGCGCATGGTGGTGACGATCTGGTACACCTCTGTCTCGTCGTCCTCCTCCAGGTAGACCGTCACCCGGTCGTACAATCCCACCGTGTCCGCCCCGGAATGGTCCGCGATGACCACGGCGGTCTTGATCATGTTTTCCAGAAATCGGATGCGGCTCTCGTTCCGGTTCTTCTCCTGCTTGGCCGCCTTGTACTCAAAATTCTCGCTCAGATCGCCGAAAGCCCTGGCCTCCTTCACCGCCTCCAGCAGTTTGGGCCGCAGCTGGACCCTGCGGTAGTCCAGCTCCTCCCGCATCAGCTGGAGGTCCTTCTGCGTCAGTTCGTTGTGCATGGCGCTTCTCCTCTCCGCCCCGTCCCGGGGCCCTTTTCTTTTGGCCCTATTGTACCAGACCCCGGCCCGGTTGGCAACGGCCTGCACCAGCTCTCTTTGCTCTCGTGTGTGTGCGCATGTGATCTTTACAGCATATAGGCATTGTCTTATAGGGGGGAGTGTGGTATGATGATAGATTGAAAGCCTGAGACGGAGGGGACCCTATGATCGACTACTTCCACCTGAATATGGACGCTGAACAGCTGCTGAATCTGTCCAGCCTGGGGCTGGCCCACCTGGGGGACGGGGTGTATGAGCTGATGGTGCGCTCCTGGCTCTGTCTCCACGGCAAGGCCACCGCCCGCAACCTGCACCGGGCCACAGTGGGCTATGTGGCCGCGCCGGCCCAGGCCCGGCGGGCAGAGCGCATCCTCCCCCTGCTCACCCAGGAGGAGGCGGATGTCTTCCGCCGGGGCCGAAACACCGCCCCCCACTCTGTCCCCAAGGGGGCCAGCCGTGGGGAGTATCAGACTGCCACCGCCCTGGAGGCCCTGTTCGGCTGGCTCTATCTCCAGGGCCGGACCGACCGGCTCAACCAGCTCTTCTCCACCATGATGGAGGGGGAGCTGTGACCCGCCCAACCTGTGACATAAATGAGGTGATCCCATGCCTTTGGACGCGCTGTGCCTGAGCGGAGTGGTCCATGAACTGCAGAACGCCCTCTCCGGGGCAAAAATCGACAAGATCTATCAGCCAGGCCGGGACGAGGTGGTCCTGGCCCTGCGGGCCCCCGCAGGCAATGTGAAGCTGCTCCTCTCCGCCAACCCCAGCCACCCCCGGGCCCATCTCACCCAGATCTCCCGGGAGAACCCGGACAAGCCCCCCATGTTCTGCATGCTGCTGCGCAAGCACCTGTCCGGCGCCCGGCTGCTGGAGCTGCTCCAACCACCCATGGAGCGGGTGGTGGACCTGCGGCTGGAGGCCCTGGACGAGCTGGGGGACCGGGTGGAGCGCCGCCTGGTGCTGGAGGCCATGGGCCGCCACTCCAACCTGATCCTGCTGGACGGGGAGGGCCGGATCATGGACTGCCTGCGGCGGGTGGACAGCGACATGTCCGCCCGGCGGCAGGTGCTGCCCGGCCTGTTCTACCGTCTCCCCCCCGCCCAGGAGAAGCTGGACCCCTCCTCCCTGGACCGCGCCGCCCTGGAGTCCGCCCTGGCCGCCGCACCGGAGGAGAGCCAGGCGGACAAGTGGCTGCTGGACACCTTCGGCGGCCTCTCCCCCCTCATCTGCCGTGAGCTGGCTTTCCGGGCGGGGGGAGCCACCGACGCGCGGCTGCATCAGATGGGGGAAGGGGGCCGGTCTCGGCTGCTGGATGAGCTGGAAGGGCTCCTGCGTTCTGTGCAGGAAAACAGCTTTACACCTGTCATGCTGGAAAAGGAGGGGCATCCCTCCGACTTCACCTTTCAGCCCATCAGCCAGTACGGCCCCGCCGTCTCCTGCGTCCCCTTCCCCTCCTTCTCCGCCCTTCTGGACCGCTTTTACGAGCAGCGGGAGAACCAGGAGCGGGTGCGCCAGCGGGGCCAGGACCTGATCCGCTCCGTGACCAACGCCCGGGACCGCGCCGCCCGCAAGATCGGCCTTCAGGAGCAGGAGCTGGCCGCCACCCGGGACCGGGAGCGGCTGCGCCAGTTCGGGGACATCATCACCTCCAATCTCCATGCCATGGAGAAGGGGATGTCCCGGCTGACGGCAGCCGACTTCTATGACCCGGAGTGCCCTCAGATCCACATCCCCCTGGACCCCCTCCTCACCCCTCAGCAGAACGCCGCCAAGTACTATAAGGAGTACAACAAGGCAAAAACAGCGGAAAGTATTTTAACTTTACAGCTAGAGAAAGGCCGGCGGGACCTGGACTACCTGAACAGCGTGCTGGAGGCCATCGCTCTGGCGGAGGGAGAGCGGGACCTCCAGGAGATCCGCCAGGAACTCACCGACACCGGATATCTCCGCCGCCCCTCCAAAGCCAGAGACCGGGGCAAGCGGGTGGCCTCGAAGCCCATGGAGTTCCGCTCCTCCTCCGGCCTGCGTATCTCCGTGGGCAAAAACAACACCCAGAACGACCTGCTCACTACCAAGCAGGCTTTCAAGAGCGACCTGTGGTTCCACACCCAGAAGATCCACGGCTCCCACGTCATCCTGTGGACCGAGGGGGGGCAGCCCGACCTGACCAGCATTCAGGAGGCTGCCCAGCTGGCCGCCTGGTTCTCCCAGGGCCGGGCGAGCGGCAAAGTGGCGGTAGACTATACCCCGGTAAAATATGTGAAAAAGCCGGGGGGTGCCCGGCCCGGCATGGTGGTCTACACCACCTATGAGACCGCCTATGTCGCCCCAGATGGGGAGCTGGCCCGGCGGCTGCGGGTAAAATAGAGATCCCTTTAATCAGAGGGAGCGTCCCGCCGGGCGTTCCCCCTCCCCCATCTGTGGGCCGGGGCATCCAGAGAGGGCTTCCACCCTGGAACACAAATTTTGATCGGGTGTGAAAAGGGGGATGCGCCCAGGGACAGTTCTGAGACAAAATAATTTCAAATCAGCCATGCGCGGGACGACCGGCTGCGGTCCATACCAGACCGTTTATGCTTTTCCCCTTGAAAAATAGAGACAAGCAGATCGTCCCCTTTCTGAGAAAGCAGGAGAAAACAAAATGAATTCCCACAGCGATCACACATTGCATTTTGAAGCGGTAAACAGCAGGAACCGAGCGGAGGTCGAACATCTGGAGGTCTTTGCGGACCAGTCCGGCTTCATTGAAAGCGTGACACAGTGCCTTCAGGAGGCCGACAAATTGGAGTTGTGGAGGCCCGTCGGCATTTATGACCTCGGTATGCTGATCGGTTTTGCCATGTACGGTTATTTTCCGGAACCTGCCCCGGGGCAGGTGTGGCTGGACCGGCTGCTGATCGATAAAAAGTATCAGGGCAAAGGGTACGGAAAGCGGGTCGTGCTTGCCCTGCTTGACAGGCTCCGAACAGAATATTCCTGTGATACCATATATCTCAGTGTGTATGAGACCAACTCCCACGCGATCCATCTCTATCAGCAGATCGGTTTTCACTTCAATGGAGAGTACGATACCAACGGGGAGCATGTCATGGTATATGCTTTTTAACCTATTGTGCCGTCCGCGTTATAATACAGGGCCGTATCCCCTCAGTGTACAGAGCATCAAACAGCGATCGGCACCGGTTATCAGTCTATTGGCCGGAGAAATAGCGGGCCGGGCAGCCAACAAATGGCTGTCCGGCCCGCTTATCCTTCTTCTCTCAGGTCCAGGAGGACTCTTCGGTCTCGGACCGCTTGGCCCGGGACATCAGTTCTGTGACCACGGCGTGGACATCCCGCCCCTCGTAGAGCACCTCGTAGGCGGCCTGGGCGATGGGCATCTCGATGCCCACCTTCTGGGCCAGGGTGCGGGCGGTGACAGCGGCGTAGTAGCCCTCCACCACGGCGCCGATCTCCTTCACCGCCTCTTTGGGCTCCACCCCTTTGCCGATGAGGATGCCGCACCGGCGGTTCCGGGAGTGCATGGAACAGCAGGTGACGATCAGGTCCCCCACGCCGGCCAGCCCGGCAAAGGTCTCCTGTTTTCCTCCCAGGGCCACCCCCAGCCGGGCCATCTCCGCCAGCCCCCGGGTCATGAGCAGTGCCTTGGTGTTGTCCCCGCAGCCCATGCCGTCGCAGCAGCCGGCGCAGAGGGCGATGATGTTCTTCAGGGCGGCGCACAGCTCGGTGCCCACCTTGTCGGTGCTGGTGTAGACCCGGAAGCGGGGGTTCATAAACAGGTCCTGCACCTGCCGGGCCAGCTCCAGGTCCTCGCTGGCCGCCACCACGCCGGTTGGGACATGGCGGCCCACCTCCTCGGCGTGGGAGGGGCCGGAGAGCACCACCACGGGGCAGTGGCCCTGGAGCTCCTCCTCAATGACCTGGCTGAGGCGGAGGGAGGTGTCCTTCTCGATGCCCTTGGACACGGAGATCACGATGGTCCCCGGGTCGGCCAGCTGCTTCAGCTTGGCGGCAGTGGCGCGGACCGCAAAGGACGGGGTGGCCATCACCACGGCGCCGCAGCCCTTCACCGCCCCCATATCGGTGGTCAGGCCCATTGTCTCGGGCAGCGGCACCCCCTTCAGCATGGGGTTCTCCCGGGTCTCCCGCAGCACCCGGGACTCCTCCTCGGTGTAGGACCACAGGGTCACCTCATGTCCGTTTTCCAGCAGCAGCAGCGCCAGGGCCGTCCCCCAGCCTCCGCTGCCAAGGACTGTGATTTTCATGGTAATACCTCCCAAGATATGTTGTAGGGGCGGCCTGTGACCGCCCGTTGTTCAATTTTCTTGGCTGTTCGGGCGGCCGCAGGCCGCCCCTACGGGGTCATTGCTTCTTGTGCAGAGAAAACTTGTTCTCTGTCCCGGTCAGCAGACGGTGGATGTTGCCCCGGTGCATGTAGACCACCAGGCCGCCCAAGAGCAGGCCCAGCAGGGTGATGATCCAGTCCTGATAGACGAACCAGGTGGCCACCGGAAAGCTGGCTCCGGCCCACACCGATCCCAGGGAGACGTATCGGGTGAGAATGGCAAGGATCAGGAATCCCCCCCACACCACCAGGGCAATGCGCCAGTCGATCATGATGGCGATGGTGCCGCCGGACAGGATGCCCTTTCCCCCCTTGAAGTGGAACATGCAGGGGAACATGTGGCCCAGCAGGCAGAACAGGCCCGCCCAGTACTTGGCAAAGACCAGAACAATGGCCTCTTGGCTCCAGAAGCCGCCGTCCCAATATCGGGCCATCAGGATGCCCGCCCACACTGCGGCCACCGCCTTGAGGACATCGCACAAAATAACTACCAGGGTCAGCGGCCCGCCGAAGGTGCGGTAGAAGTTGGTCAGCCCCGCGTTGCCGCTGCCGTGGGTGCGCACATCGTCCCGCAGGATGTACTTGGAGACGATGACCGCCCCGTTGGAGCAGCCCAGCAGGTAGGCCGCTGCCGCCACCAGAAGCAAGGGCAGACCCATGTCATAAAAGATCCAGGGGGAGATGTCCCCCCAAGTCATGCCCAGCATTGCTCACTCCTCCTTCTCGCCCTTCTGCCGGATGGTCAGCCGCACCGGCGTGCCCTCCAGGCCGAAGGTGGCGCGGATCTGGTTCTCCAGATACCGCTGATAGGAGAAGTGGAACAGCCGGGCGTCGTTGCAGAAGCACACAAAATGAGGGGGGCGGATGCCCACCTGGGTCATGTAGTAGATCTTCAGGCGGCGGCCCTTGTCCGTGGGGGGCTGCACCCGGGCGGTGGCATCGGCCAGCACCGAGTTGAGCATCCCGGTGGAGATGCGGGTGGCTGCCTGGTCATTCACATAGTTGATCAGCTCGAAGAGCCGGTCCACCCGCTGGCCGGTGAGAGCGGAGATGAACACGATGGGGGCGTAGGTCATATAGCTCAGGTCCCGCATCACGTCCTGGCGCATCTTGTCCATGGTCTTGCCGTCCTTCTCGATGGCATCCCACTTGTTGACCACGATGATGCAGGCCTTGCCCGCCTCGTGGGCCAGACCGGCCACCTTGGTGTCCTGCTCGGTGACCCCCTCCCGGGCGTCGATCATGATGAGGCACACGTCGCTGCGCTCGATGGCCATGGTGGCCCGCAGGACGGAGAACTTCTCGATGCGGTCATCCACCCTGGACTTCTTCCGCATCCCTGCCGTGTCGATGAACAGGTATTTGCCCCGCCCGTTCTCGAAGGGACTGTCCACCGCGTCCCGGGTGGTGCCCGCCACATCGCTGACGATGACCCGCTCCTGCCCCAGGATGCGGTTGACCAGGGAGGACTTGCCCACATTGGGCTTGCCGATGATGGCCACCTTGATGACATCGTCCTCCTCGTCCTCCTCCTCCTCGGGGGGGAAGTACTGGAAGCAGGCGTCCAGCAGGTCGCCGGTGCCGTGGCCGTGGACGGCGGAGACGGCGATGGGGTCGCCCAGGCCCAGGTTATAGAACTCGTAGATGTCCGGGTTCTCCCGGCCCACCTGGTCCGCCTTGTTCACCGCCAGCACCACCGGCTTCCGGGCCCGGAGGAGCATGTTGGCCACCTCCTGGTCGGCTGCGGTCATGCCGGTCTTGACGTCACAGACAAAGACCACCACCGTAGCGGTCTGGATCGCGATCTCGGCCTGCTCCCGCATGAAGGAGAGGATCTGGTCGTCCGTCCCCGGCTCGATCCCGCCGGTGTCCACGATGTCGAACACCCGGTTCCTCCACTCGCACTGGGCGTACAGCCGGTCCCGGGTGACGCCGGGGGTGTCCTCCACGATGGAGAGGCGCTGGCCGCACAGCTTATTGAACAGCATGGACTTGCCCACATTGGGGCGCCCCACGATGGCGACTAAGGGCTTCATACATATCACCTCTTGATGAGTTAGGAATTAGGAATGAGGAATTAGGAGTTAGAGGATAGGAGATAGGGGCGGCCTGCGCCGGGGAGTCTGCGCGCCCCAGGCGCGCCATAATTCCTACCTCCTAATTCCTCATTCCTAATTCCCTCTCAGGGGTTGTATTGATAATATTCCGTCTCCTCCCGGGGGAGCTCCTGTCGGGGGAGGCCGGACGAGATGCCGCACATGGCGTCCAGCAGCTCATAGCCGTCCTGCTCCACGGGGATCACGGGGACACCCAGTGCCCGCTCCACATCGTCCAGGGATACGTCATCCAAAAAGACCCGCTCCCCGTGGCGGAGCATATTGGCGGGGATGAGCAGACGCTCCCCCAGCTTCTTCCCCCGCAGCTGAGCGATCAGGTCGCCCCCCGTGACCAGTCCGGCCACCACGATGGTCTCCCCGAAGAAGTCGTTGCGGATGGGGTACACCGTCCCCTCTATTTTACCACATTTTTTCCGCGCCAGCTCTACCAATTCCGTTAAAAACGGGGCGGCGGACACGCCTGTGGCAATGGAGAAGGGGACGGTCCTCTCCATCTCCTCCGCCTCCATCAGGTCCAGGCCCCGGCGGAATTCCTGGCGCAGCAGGCGGAGCATCCCCACCCCGTTGTCCAGCTGGGTGAACTCCTCGTAGTAGTCCTCCTCCGGCAGGGGCCGCCCGGCCAGCAGGTAGAACTCGTCAGAGCACCAGACCAGGGCTGTGCCGTGGGCGTCGCGGTGGGCCGCCGCAAAGGCCTCCACCTGGTCCACCACCGCCCCCGCTTCCTCCCGGGTATAGGGCCGCAGGGGATAGAGGCCCTCCCGGTACTTGGTCACCCCCACCGGCACCACCGACACGCTGTGGACGGCGGGGAACATCTCCGCCAGGTCCCTCAGGGTCCGGTCCAGGGCGGGTCCGTCATTGATCCCGGGGCAGGAGACGATCTGACAGTTCATGGTGATCTGGTGCCGGGCGAAGCGGCGCATGATCTCGATGCTCTCCCCGGCCCGGCGGTTTTTCAGCATCTCCACCCGCAGCGACTGGTCGGTGGTGTGGACGGACACGTTGATGGGGGAGATGCGCAGGTCGATGATGCGCTGCACCTCCCGCTGGGAGAGGTTGGTCAGGGTCAGGTAGTTGCCCATCAGAAAGGACAGCCGGGCGTCGTCATCCTTGAAATAGAGGCTCTCCCGCATCCCCGGCGGCATCTGGTCCACAAAGCAGAAGATGCAGTTGTTGGCACAGGAGCGGGCCCGGTCCATGAGATAGGTCTCGAACTCTAGTCCCAGGTCCTCCCCCTCCTCCTTGCGGACCCGCAGGGTGCGGCTGGCTCCATCCGGGGCCTGGAGGGTAAGCGTCAGACGGGCGTCATAGGAATAGAACTTGTAGTCCAGCACATCCAGGATCTGCTTCCCGTTGATCTCCACCAGGGTCTCTCCCGCCTGGACGCCGGCTTTGGCCGCCGGGCTCCGGGGCTCCACCCGGCGGATCATGGTCTTGCTCACAGCGCTCCCTCCTCCTCTCAAAAAGGCGTTCTTTATATTATATCGTATCCCTGCCCCTCTTTTCAAGGAAAAATCCGTTTTTTCTCGGATCTCGCCGGACATTTTTTGAGGGCGCCGCCGGGTATCCGGCGCCATCGGCCACCGGACACCTTATCTTTTTCTTGATTGTACCATACCCGTCCCCGCCGGGCAACACGTTTCCACTCTATTCTGCTCTCTCGCCGGGTATCCGGGGCACAAAAAGGATGCCTCTCCCCCGCCCTTAGTTCCACCGCTCCGGCAGAACGCCCTCTCCCCGGCCTCCGGGGAAAAGCACCCTTTCCGCCCCGGAGTTTACAGGATGTGAAAATTATGATATGATGTTCTATGATTTTCCCTTTTCTTTCTCAAATCCGCGGCTCCGGCCGCCCTGGAGGCACCTGCGACATGCTGGACGACAAGCTCAAAGCCCTGTGGGCCCGGATCTCCCCCCCGCAGAAGGCGGCCTTTTTCGGCTGTTTTCTGTCGGGCTATCTGGTCCACCTCTACGTCTTTACCAACATCATCCCCAACTCCGACGGTCTCAGCCGCATCTTCGACCCCCAGCAGATGACCGTCTCCGGCCGGTGGTTTCTCCACTTCGCCTCCTATTTCAACGGCTTCACCCAGATGCCGGCGGTCATCGGCCTCTTCTCCGTGCTCTTCCTCGCCCTGGCCGCCGCCCTGGCCGTCTCTCTGCTGGGCATCCGCAGCCGTGCCCTCTCCGCCCTGTCCGGGGCGCTGATGGCCGCCTTTCCCGCCGTGGGCTACACCTTTCTCTATCTGTTCACCGCCTCCGCCTACTGCTTCGCCATTTTTTTGGCGGTCCTCTCCGTCTCCCTGGCCAGAAGGGGCCGGTGGCACTGGCTGGCAGGCTGTCTGCTCCTGGCCTGCTCCATGGGCACCTATCAGGCCTATGTGACGGTGGCCATCGGCCTGTCCCTGCTGGTCATTTTCCGGGAGACCCTGGACCCGTCCGCCTCCTTCTCCGCCACCCTGCGCCTGGGGGTGCGGCTGATGCTGTTCCTGACTGCGGGGGCCGTCCTCTACTACGGCATCCTGCTGGTCTTTCTTCAGGTGAAGGACCTGGAGCTGCTGTCCTATCTGGGGATGGATGCCGCCAGCTCCGGCTATCCCTTCTCCCGCCTCCCCGGGCTGCTGCTGGACACCTACAAGCAGGTGGCGGCTTTCTTCTTCCTGCCCGGTTCCGCCAACACCTTCACCTCCGGCTGGATGGCCGTGCTGGATCTGGCCGCGCTGGCGCTGGGCGGGGGCTGCTTCCTGCTGTGCATGGGGCAGGAGGGGCTCTGGCGGGCGCGCTGGCGCCCCCTGGGCGGGCTGGCCATGCTGGCCCTGCTCCCCCTGGGCATCAACTTCGGCCAGATCCTCAGCCCCTGGTCCGCCCCCACCCCCCTGATGAAATACGCCTTTGTGCTGGTCTATCTGGCGGTGGTGCTGCTGGCTGACCGGGCCCTCCCCGCCGCCGGTGCCGGCGCCTCCGTGCTCCGCCGCCGCGCGGCCCCCTGCGCCGCCCTGTGGCTGGTCCTGCTGCTGCTGTTCTCCCTGAACACCAACAACCGGCTCTACACCGCCTCCGCCCAAGCCCACCGCGCCACCCTCAGCTACGCCACCCGGCTGGCCTCCCGCATCGAGAGCTGCCCCGGCTACACCCACGGGATGCCGGTCTATCTCATCGGCTCTTTCCCCACCGACCGGGTCCACAACAGCGTGGAGGGCTTTGCCCAGGTGGACCATTACAGCGTCCCCCTGGACACCGTGGCTCCCCTGAACAAGCACATCTACTACTACCTCCGGGACTGGCTGAACCTCCCTATCGAGGAGCCCGCCGAGGCCGACCTTATGGCCATGGCGGAGCGGCCGGAATTCGCCGCCATGCCCCGCTACCCCGACGACGGCAGCGTCCAGATCATCGACGGCTGCCTGGTCGTGAAGGTGCAGGAGGAATACACCCCAAAATCCGACTTTGAGATCGCCTATGAGAACAGGAGATGAACTGTCCCATGCCCAATTCTGCTCCCACTGACTCCGGACTGCTCTCCGTGGTCCTCCCCGCCTTCAACGAGGAGGAGATGGCTCCCCGGGCAGCTGATGTCATCTCCGCCCTGCTGGAGCAGGCCCAGATCCCCCATGAGCTGATCTTTGTGGACGACGGCTCCCGGGACAGGACCTGGGCGCGCATCCAGGAGAAGAGCCGCGCCCTGCCCCAGGTACGGGGGGTGCGCTTCTCCCGCAACTTCGGCAAGGAGGCTGCCATTTTTGCCGGCCTGGCCCAGGCCCGTGGGGCTTGCTGTGTGGTGCTGGACTGCGACCTCCAGCACCCGCCGGAAAAGATCGTGGACATGTACCGCCTGTGGCAGCAGGGCTACCAGGTCGTGGAAGGCGTCAAGGTGAGCCGTGGAAAGGAGAGCCCCCTGCACACCCTGGCGGTCCGGTGTTTCTACCGGGCCATGAGCGGGAGCACCGGGCTGGACATGTCCCGGGCCTCCGACTTCAAGCTGCTGGACCGGCGGGCGGTGGATGTGCTGCTGGCCATGCGGGAGAAAAACGCCTTCTTCCGGGCCCTGTCCTCCTGGATCGGCTTTTCCACCGCTCAGGTGGAGTTCCAGGTGCGGGAGCGGGAGGCGGGCCGCTCCAAGTGGTCCCTGCGCAGCCTGTTCCGGTATGCCCTCACCAATCTGGCCGCCTTCTCCACCGCCCCCCTCCAGCTGGTCACCTTTCTGGGGGTGCTGGTGCTGATCGCCTCGGTGGTGCTCAGCGTCCACTCCCTGTGGCAGAAGTTCACCGGGCAGGCCCTGGAGGGCTTCACCACCGTCATCATCCTGATCCTGTTCATCGGCAGCATCCTCATGATCTGTCTGGGCATTATCGGCTACTATATCGCCAAGATCTATGAGGAGGTGAAAGACAGGCCCCGGTATATCCTGTCCGACACCTGCGGGGAGGCGCGCCATGCTGAAAAAGATCTTTGATCCCACCCTTTTCCGCTTCCTCCTGGTCGGGGTGGTGAACACCCTGGTGGGATATGGTGTCATGTTCGGCCTTTACAACCTGGCCGGCCTCCACCTCTGGGGAGACCCGGGCTACTGGATCTCCTCCGCCGCCAACTATCTGGTGGGCAGCGTGGTCAGCTTTTTTCTCAACAAGCACTTCACCTTCCGCAGCCGGGAGAAGGGCCCCGGCGTGGTGCTCCGCTTCGCGGCCAATATCACAGTATGCTGGCTGCTGGCCTACGGCCTGGCCAAGCCCGCCATGGGAGCCCTGCTGAGCGGCACTGCCCTCAGCCCCCAGCTTCAGGGCAACCTGACCATGCTGGCGGGCTCCGGGCTGTTCGTCCTGCTCAACTACTTCGGACAGCGCTTTTTCGCCTTCCGCTCCAGGACATGACCCCCGGCATCTGGAACAGGCCGATCACATGTGGCGCGAGGTAGAAAACAGAGGGCACCGCCCGGCCTCCATCCGTACTCAGGCGCAGGGACATTGGATGTCCCTGCGCTTTTTGTATTGTTAGGCGCGCCTTTGTCCGGCCGGTCAGGCAAACGGAGGGGAATGAGCATCCTGCCCGCAGATAGCTCCTCCCCAGCGCTCCATCAAAAGCACCAGCTCAGCCGGTGCTTTTCTTTCATTATATATGATAAGGGGAGGATGTGAGCGTGCTCACATCCTCCCCTTATCTCACTTTTCAATTTTGCGCGTTTGTACAATCACTTATTGTTGTCCTTATTCTTTTTGTTCGTAACGCTACTCAGGATAGCGCCCACGACGCACAGCCCGATCACTACGATCAGGAAAATCTTTTCAGGTCCCATTGGTCATCCTCCTCCCCTGTAAAGATTCTTAACACTTTTTTGTCGGCCATTTTTATTTCTTAACGGTTTCTTGATAAGAATCATAGCAGATTTTTATAAAAAAAGCAACCCTTTTTTACGGACATTTATATATTTTTTTGTGTCCCTCCGCTTCACTTCTCCAAATTATAAAACATTTTCTTTGATTTTACCTAGCTTTTATTGATTTTCCCCGAATTTTTATCCTTTTTTGACTGTTTTATTTTTTGTTATTTTCATTAGTTTTTCTCAAGATATCTTGTCATTTTCTTAACACCTGTGCCGGGTTGACAAGTGGGAAAGGGGCGGCTATAATAAGCCCAACAAATCAATCAGCAG